>VBKQ01000020.1 GCA_005879505.1 Deltaproteobacteria bacterium | reverse complement strand
CAGCGTGGCGGGCAATGACGCGCTCCTCGTCCGCCGCGATCACCTGGACGGCGAAACGGCCGAGGTGCGACAGTCCGCCGCAGATCCGCTCTCGCACTTCGCCCGCGTGCTCTCCGATGCCTCCCGTGAACACGAGCGCGTCGAGGCCGCCGAGCGCCGCCGCCAGCGCCGCGGCGGCCTTGCACGCCTGGTAGCAGAACATCTCCACCGCCAGCCGCGCCCGCGGATCGCGCGAGGCGAGCAGCGTCTTCATGTCCGACGTCAGTCCGGAGACACCGAGAAGCCCTGACTCCCGATCGACGAGGTGCGCGATTTCCTCGGGCGACATCCGCTCCAGGAGGAAGACGATCACTCCCGGATCGAGATCGCCGGTACGCGTCCCCATCATGAACCCGCCTGCGGGCGTCAATCCCATGGTGGTGTCAATGCAGACGCCGTCCCTGACCGCGCACATCGACGCGCCGTTTCCCAGGTGAGCGATCACCGCCTTGCCTCGCAGCTTCAGCTCCGAGACGGCCCACTCGTACGAGAGGCCGTGAAAGCCGTACCTGCGCACGCCGAGCGCCTCGACGCGGGCGGGGAGCGCGAATCGGCGTGCGACGTCGGGCAGCGTGCGGTGGAACGAGGTGTCGAAGCACGCGATCTGCGGGACGCGCGGATGGCGCGCCGCGACCGCGTCGATGGCGGCCAGCGCAGGTGGCAGGTGGAGCGGCGCGAACGGCACGGCCTCGCGCAGCTTCGCCAGCACGCCCGGATCGATGCGCACGGGTTCGAGCAGGTCCGGGCCGCCGTGCACCAACCGGTGTCCGACCGCCGACGGCGTCGGCAGTTCGGCGAGCGCGGCGTGCACCGCGTCCCCATGCGTCGCGTGTCCCCCCGGCACGCCGATTCCGCCGACGGCACCGCCGGCGGTCCGCCGCTCGCCTTCGAACACCGCGTACTTCAGCGAAGAGGAGCCGCAGTTCAGAGCCAGGATCACGGTGTCCAGGTCCAGTCCCGGATCTCCGGCATGTCCTCGAAGTGCTGCTTCACGTAGGCCGTGTGGCGCCGGAGCGTGATCTCGCACTGCTCGATCAGCTGATCGGCGTTCTCGGGAGGACGCCGAGCCCTGCGCAGCGCCTCAATCGCGAGGTGGAAGCGGCTGATCCGGTTGAGGACCACCATGTCGAACGGCGTCGTGGTGGTCCCTTCCTCGTTGTACCCGCGCACGTGGAATCGGCGCGCGTTCTGCCGGCCGTGCAGCAGCGCGTGCAACACGTTCGGATAGCCGTGGAAGGCGAAGACGACGTCGACGTCCCGGGTGAAGAGCTGGACGAACTGATCGGCGGGCACACCGTGCGGGTGCTCGTGCGGGTCGGCGATGGCGAACAGATCGACCACGTTGACGACGCGTACGCGCAGCCCTGGCGCCCGCTGACGCAGCCAGTGCGCGGCGGCGATCGTCTCTAAGGTGGGAATGTCCCCCGCGCAGCCGAGCACCACGTCGAGATCGTCGACGCCGCTCGAGGCCCAATCCCAGATCCCCGCTCTGCGGGCGCAGTGGACGCGCGCCTGGTCCATCGAAAGCCACTGCAGCTGCGGCTGCTTGTCGATGACGATCAGATTGACGTAGTTGCGGCTGCGCAGGCAGTGATCGGCGACCGAGAGCAGGCAGTTCGCGTCCGGCGGCAGATAGACTCGCGCCACCTCTCCCTGCTTGGAGATCACGGTATCGATGAAACCGGGACCCTGGTGCGAAAACCCGTTGTGGTCGTTGCGCCAGCAGGTCGAGGTGAGCAGGACGTTGAGGGAGGCGACGGGCGCGCGCCAGGAGAGCTCGCGGCACATCTCGAGCCACTTGGCGTGCTGGGTGGTCATCGAAGCCACCACCATCGCGAACGCCTCGTAGGTGCAGAAGAGGCCGTGGCGACCGGTCAGCACGTACCCTTCCAGCCACCCCTCGCAGTTGTGCTCGGAGAGCACTTCCATGACCCGTCCGTCGGCCGCGAGGTGATCGTCGCCGGCGAGGCGCTGCTCGACCCAGCAGCGCTCTGTCGACTCCAGCACCGCTCCCAGGCGATTCGAGGTCAGCTCGTCGGGGCAGAAGAGGCGGAAGTTCTGCTGCCTCTGGTTCTTGGCGAAGACGTCGCGCAGCATGGCGCCGAGCTGCCGGACGGATTCGTGCCGCACGGTGGCCGGGGCTTTCACCTCGACGGCGTACTCCGTATAGTCGGGAAGCTCGAGCGGTACGAGGACCCGGCCTCCGTTCGCGTGCGAGCTTGCGCTCATGCGCTTCTGCCCGCGAGGAGCGAGATCGTCGAGAAAGTCTCGCGGGGCGCCGGAGTCATCGAACAGCTCCTGGGGCCGGTACGACTTCATCCAGGCTTCCAGCCGCCTGAGATGATCGGGATTCTCGCGGACCTGCGCGATCGGCACCTGGTGGGCGCGGAAGGTGCCTTCCACCTGCACCCCGTCGACAGTCTGCGGGCCCGTCCATCCCTTCGGCGTGCGCAGCACGATCATCGGCCAGCGCGGCCGTCCTGGCGCGCCCGCTCTCGCGCTCCGCTGGATCTCGCGGATGCGGTCGTGGCACGCATCCAGCGTTTCGGCCAGCGCGGCGTGGACGCGGGCGGTGTCGTCGCCGACGACGAAGAATGGGTCGTACCCATGCCCGCGGAAGAGCGACACCAGCTCCTCGTCGCCCTTGCGCGCGAGCACCGTCGGATTCGCGATCTTGTAGCCGTTGAGATGGAGCACGGGCAGCACGACGCCGTCGCGCGCGGGATTGAGGAAGCTGATGCCCTTCCACGACCCTTCGAGGGGACCGGTCTCCGCCTCGCCGTCGCCGACCACCGCCATCACCAACAGATCAGGGTTGTCGAACGCGGCGCCGAACGCGTGCGTGAGCACGTACCCGAGCTCGCCGCCTTCATGGATGGAACCCGGCACCGGTGGACTCACATGGCTCGGTACGCCGTAAGGGGTGGAGAACTGCCGGAAGAGCAGCTTCATCCCCTCGCCGTCACGGGAGACGTCTGGATAGATCTCGCTCCAAGTGCCCTCCAGCCAGACGTTCGCGATCAGGGCTGGGCCTCCGTGTCCCGGTCCTGCGAGGAAGATGGCGTCGATGTTCCGCTTGCGGATCAGCCGGTTCATGTGCGCGTAGAGCAGCGACAACCCCGGCGAAGTGCCCCAGTGCCCGAGCAGGCGCGGCTTGATGTGCTCGGGGCGGAGGGGTTCGCGCAGCAGTGGATTGGACTGCAAGTAGATCTGACCGACGGTCAGGTAGTTCGCCGCGCGCCACCAGGAATCGAGAAGGTTCAACTCGTCGGCACCGAGGGTATGAGACATGCGCTGCTCCAAGCACCGCGCCAGGAAAGTGGCGTCGCGGACCTTACCTAGCACGGCCGAGGGAAGCTGTGGCTACCCTCGAGGTGGTGTAGATCGCACACCCCATGCCGCTCTCGATCGCGATCGTCGGCCTGCCCAACGGGTCAAAGCACCGTGTTCAACACCCTGTCCGGCGCTTCCGTGCTCGCCGCCAACGATCCCTTCGGCGCCGCTGCAGACCTCGGGCTTGAAAAGCGTTGCGTTCCACAAACCTTCAACCGGCAGTCAGTGCCTTTGAGTCGCGACGGGTCGCGCCCAGCTCGTCTCGCTGAGTCGCGCATCATCGTTGGGAACGAGTGTGCGCTCGGTCAGCTCTGCGCCGAAGTACCGCGCGCGTGGATCGCCGACGACTTCGCGCGGATCGCCTGTGCGCGAAGGCTCTGACGAATGAGCTCGTCGAGACGGAGTCGTTCGGGCCCGGCTACTTCAACAATGCCATTCTCCCGTGATGGTGTTGACGCCGGAGTCCGGTGACGCCGCCAACGCGTCGTGGCCGTGCTCGCGAAGCCT
>VBKQ01000348.1 GCA_005879505.1 Deltaproteobacteria bacterium | reverse complement strand
TCCTGGAACAGCGCCTGCATGCGGTGCTGCCTGGGCGCATTCGCGCCGATGATCTTCCCCGCGACCGCCGTCGCGCGGTCCAGGGCGGCTTGCTCATCGCGCGAGAGCTCGACGATGAACCGGCCCCACTGCTCGTCCTCCTCCGGGTCGGCATCGGTGGGGTTCTTCGCCTTCGCCTTCAACTCGCGGACCGTGTCCACCCGCGCCCGCGCCACCCAGTACTCCTCGGCATCGCCGATCGCCACGTGCATCACCGCCTCGGCCCGGCGGACGCACACCTCGCCCGCCAGAACGGCAGCCCGCAGGTGCGGGCGGTCCCGCAGCTTCCGCGCGAACCGGGCCATCTTCTCGGCGGTGCTGGCATTGAGCCCGAGCTCTTCGCGGGCATAGTCGGCGATGCCGGAGTAGCCGAGCCGGAGCACGCGGTCGCCCTTGCTGAGCGCGTCGAGTCCGTCGCCGATGGCGACGTCGACCCCTCCGCGACCGCGCGCGAGCGGGTGGAGGACGGCGTCGAGGGCACGGGCCATGTCGGTGCAGACGGCCTCGTCGCGCTCGCGCGGCATGGGCCACGGGAACATCGCCGTCACTTTGGTGAGGGCGTCGAGGAGGGTGTCGTTCGGGTCGATCGGATGGGCGGCGGGTTCGCTCACGGATCCTGGATACCAGGGCCCTCTGACATTCCCCGCCGACACTGGCTCAGTCACACATCCGGGATACCAGACCCCTCCGACATTCCCGGTTAGGACTCGCTCGCTCACATATTGGGGATAGCATCCCCCTCTGACAAAGCTCCCCGTGGCAACGGCTCGGGCACTGACATCGTCGGAGCAGGGTCAGCCGGAGGAAGGTCAGTCGGAGCAGGGTCAGCCGGAGCAGGGTCAGCCGGAGC
>VBKQ01000019.1 GCA_005879505.1 Deltaproteobacteria bacterium | reverse complement strand
ACGAGCCGCCCACCAACTCCTCGGCCGCGCAGCCGACCATCTCGGCCGCCCGCGCATTCACCCAGACGATGCGTTCCCCCGAGAGCACGTACAGGCCCGCGAGACAGTGATCGAGCAGAAGGGGAAGGTGTTCGGGAAGCATCGAGCCTCGACGAGACGATACCGTCAGAATACCGGGGGACTGCAACGCGACTTCATCCCACCGCCGGGCCTGTTAGGCTCCGGCAGTGCGCGCCTTCTTCTGCGACACGTACGAGGTGCCACTTCCACCGGGACACCGCTTCCCCATGCCGAAATACCGGCTGTTGCGGGAACGTCTCGTTGCCGAGGGCGTGCTGGCGCCGGAGGAGCTGGAGGAATCCCGATTGATCGACCGGGCATCGCTGCTCCTCGCCCACACCCCCGAGTACCTGGACGCGGTCTTCTCCGGAACACTTGCGCCCGCGGAGCAGCGCAGGCTCGGGTTCTCCTGGAGCGAAGCGCTGGTCGCGCGATCGCGGGCGAGCGTCTTCGGCACCGTGGCCGCCGCCCTCGTCGCGCTCAGGGAGGGAATCTCCGGCAATCTCGCCGGAGGCACGCACCACGCCTCCGCCGACCGCGGAAGCGGCTTTTGCGTCTTCAACGACATCGCCGTCGCCGCACGCGCGCTGCAGCGCGAAGGACTGATCGAGCGCGTGCTGGTGGTGGACCTCGACGTGCACCAGGGAGACGGCACGGCCGCGATCTTCGCCGGCGACGAGAGCGTCTTCACGTTCTCGATGCACGGGGCGAAGAACTTCCCCTTCCAGAAGCAGCGCTCTTCGCTGGACGTGGCGCTGCCCGATGGCTGTAGCGATTCCGAATATATCGAAGCGCTGGAGTGTCATCTGCCCGGGGTTCTCGACAGGTCGCGGCCCGACATCCTCTTCTTCCAGGCCGGCGTCGATCCTCTCGAGCACGACCTCCTCGGGCGCTTGAGGGTCTCTCTCGACGGCCTTCACGCCCGCGATCGAATCGTCGCCAGGGCCGCGCGGCAGTGCGGCATCCCGCTGGTGCTGACGCTCGGTGGAGGATACGCGCGGCCGATCTCGCTTTCCGTGGATGCCCACCTGGGCACCTGGCGCGAGTCGCGCGCCATCTTCGGTTGTTGAGCGTCACTCGCGGACATTGCAGGCATCGCGGGTGCTGCAGCCCTTCTGCAGCGCCAGCGCGGTGCAGGCGTCCTTCTCGTCCGGGTCGCGGGACACTCCGTCGCCCGCGCGGTACCTGCGCGCCAGCTCGGCGCAGGCCCGCGGATCCTCTCCGGCACAGGCGGTCTGCAGCGCAGCGACCAGATCCGCGGAGCGCGGCGTTCGTTGCGGGGCGGCAAGCGCGATCGCGAGCGCGGTGGCGACGGCGACCATTCAGTCGAGAGGAACGAGCTGGATGCGGCCGATTCCGCCGCCGACCCCCAGCGTCAGGATCGGATTCGGCATGGCGCGATCTCGCGCCGTGCGGAAGGAAAAAGCAAATCGGAGAGGCCCGTTACGGCGGCGGCAGCGCCAGCTGCGGGCGGATCTTCTTCTTGTGCATCTGCGTCCGGTGGTACCGCGCGCCGCCCTGCTTCTGCTCCTGTACGTGCCATTGGACGCCACCGGCTGCGATCAGCAGCATCCCCGCAGCTACGAGGGTGACGAACCCGAGCGGCAGGTGCCAACGCCAGTTGGGCGGATCCTTCTCCAGCAGAGCAGCCGGCGGCGCGAACTGCGTCGCGTAGACCAGCCCGCGCACATCTTGCGCTACTGTGGTCGTGACTGAGTAGATGAGCGGCTCCATGCTACCTATCTGACGCACCGCGCAGGCCCACGATTCAGTCGCCTGTTTTCGACTACTTAGGCGGATCGAGCTATCCTGCCGGACCTGCGCCGCCCTTGCGCTCATCGCGAAGGAACCAGTCCTTCAGGGCCTGCTTGGTGGTCTCGCGGGCCATGTCGGCGATCGAAGAGGTGAGCGGGATCCCCTTCGGGCAAGCATCGACGCAGTTCGCGGCCTTTCCGCAGTCCGCCACGCCACCCTCGCCCATGAGCCCGTGCAACCTCTCGCTGGCATTCATCGCGCCGGTCGGGTGCGAGTTGAAGAGGCGGACCTGCGAGATCGCCGCCGCGCCCAGGAACGCCGTCCCGGGCGCCACTTGCGGACATACCTCCAGGCAGCAGCCGCACGTCATGCAGGTGGAGAGAACGTACCGGAGCTCGGTGACTTCTGGAGACTGCTTGGGACCGGGTCCCAGATCATAGGTCCCGTCGATCGGCACCCAGGCCCGCACGCGCTTGAGCGCGTCGAACATCTTCTGCCGGTCTACGGTGAGGTCGCGGACCAGCGGAAACTTCTTCATCGGCTGGAGCGTGACGGGCTGGCTGAGCTTGTCGATCAACGCCGAGCAGGCCTGCCGGACCTTGCCATTGATCAGCATGGTGCAGGATCCGCACACCTCCTCGAGGCAGGCGGCGTCCCAGGCGGGCGGCGTGGTCGTCTTTCCCTCCGTGGTTACCGGGTTGCGCTGGATCTGCATCAGCACGGAGATGACGTTGGCGTTCGGACGGCGATCGACCTGGAACTCCTCCCATCGCGAGGGATGGCCCGGTCCGTCGCTGCGCTCGATCCTGACGATGACCTTGTCGGACATGACATCAATCGTAATGCCTGGGCTCCGGCGCGAGAATGGGGTTCTTCAGGCTCTGGAGCTCCTGGAACTCCACCCGCGGCCCCTCCGGTGTCCAGGTGCCCATGCTGTTCCTCAGCCACCTATCGTTGCGCGCCTTCCATGCCGCCATGAACTCGGCGTCGTCGGTGGGCTTGGCGGTCTTCGGTTTCGGTAGGACGAACTCCGGCTTGTAGTGGCTGCCCCGGCTCTCGTCGCGCAGACGCGACGCCTTCAGGATCAGGTGGGCGATCTCCAGCATGTTCCAGAGCTGGTTCACGTAGGCGGCGCTCTGGTTCACTGTCCGGCCGGTATCGAGCACGTTGCAGCGCTTCCAGCTTTCCTTGAGCCGCTGGATCTCGCCGAGCGCGACGTCCAGCTGCGCGTTGCTCTTCACCACCGTCGCGCTCTTGATCATCAGATCGCCCATCTGCTGGCCGATCACGTACGGATTCTCCGGGCCGCTCATCCTGTAGATGGCGTTGAACCGCTCGTCCCACTGCTTCTTGCCGGCCGCGAGCAGCGACCCAGGGACGTCGCCCTTCGCCTTCATGTTGTTGCGCGCGTAGCTGATCATCGCCGGACCGGCGATCATGCCCGCGTAGATGCAGGAGAGCAGCGAGTTCGCGCCCAGGCGGTTGGCGCCGTGGTACGCGTAGTCGCACTCGCCTGCGGCGTAGAGTCCCGGGATGTTGGTCCTCTGCTGACGCGGGCTGCCCGGCACCATGTCGTTCTTCGCGTCCGCCTCGTAATCGCACCAAAGCCCGCCCATGGAGTAGTGGACGGCCGGGAAGATCTTCATCGGCTCGTGGCGCGGATCGACCCCCTGGAACTTCTCGTAGATCTCCATGATGCCGCCCAGCTTGCGATCCAGGATGGCGGCGGGGATGTGCGAGACGTCGAGATAGACGGCGTCCTGTCCTTCGACGCCCATGCCCAAGTCCTTCACCACCGCGAAGATCTCGCGGGAGCCGACGTCGCGCGGGACGAGGTTGCCGTAACGGGGATACTTCTCCTCGAGAAAATACCAGCGCTCGTTCTCGGGGATATCTTTGCCGCGGCGCTTGTCGCCCTTCTGCTTCGGGACCCAGACCCGTCCGCCTTCACCGCGGGCGGATTCGGACATCAGCCGGTGCTTGTCCTCGCCCGGGATGGCCGTAGGGTGCACCTGCACGAACTCGGCGTTCGCGTAGATGGCGCCGTCCATGTAGGAGCGGCCGTTGGCGCTGCCGGTATTGATGGTGCTGTTGGTGCTGCGGCCGTAGACGATTCCGGGACCTCCGGTCGCCAGACAAACCGCGTCGGCGGCAAATGCCTCGATCTCCATCGTCCGCAGCTCGAGCGCGGCGATCCCCCGGCAGGCGCCCTGCTCGTCCTTGATGAACGAGAGGTATTCCCAGTACTCGTACTTGCGCACCAGCCCGTCGTGCTCGTAGCGGCGCACCTGCTCGTCGAGTGCGTAGAGGAGTTGTTGGCCCGTCGAGGCGCCGGCGAACGCGGTGCGGTGGTGCAGCGTGCCGCCGAAGCGGCGGAAGTCGAGCAGCCCCTCGCTGGTGCGGTTGAAGGGCACGCCCATCCGGTCCAGCAGATAGATGATCTGCGGAGCGGCGTAGCACATCCCCTTCACCGGAGGCTGCTCGGCGAGGAAATCGCCGCCCTTGAGCGTGTCCTTGACGTGGATGTCGGGGTGGTCGCCTTCCCCTTTGGTGTTCACTGCGCCGTTGATGCCGCCCTGGGCGCAGACCGAATGGCTTCGCTTGACGGGTACGATCGAGAAGACGTCGACGTGCTTGCCCGCCTCGGCGAGCTTGATGACGGTCATCAGTCCCGCCAACCCGCCGCCGACGACGATGTAGCGCTCCGCCATTCTCCTCACGCCTCCTGCGCGGCGACGACATAGCGCACAGGCGTTCCCGCCGCAATCAAGGCTGCGAGTGCTTTCGCCGTTGGTAGTGGCGGCGTTGCTTGGCGCGGTTGCCGCACTCGTCCATGTTGCAGAACCGCCGGCTGTGGTTGCGCGAAGTGTCGAGAAAGAGCCAGGCGCAGCGTCCGACAAGGCGCTCCTCGCAAACGCCGACCAGCCCCTGCGAAACTTCATCCTCGAGCAATTCGGCGGCATCGAGGGCCACGGGCCGCAAGAAGGCGAGCAGGTCGCCGTCGTCCTCGAGCGATGCCTCGAATTTGCCGGGGGCCGCCATGCGGAACCGCCGCTTCGCCATCGCCTCGGCGACCCATCCGTTCACCGTCCCCAACGCCGTGGCCGGCGGGGGGCGTTCTCCGACGGCCGCAACTACGACGTCGTGCAGCGCTTCACGGCGCCGGATCGCTTCGACATGCGCTTGGGCCGCGCGCCCGGGCTCCCGCTCGGCGCGGCCGTACAGGTCCGCTGCCTGCCGGCTGTCGATCAGCCCGATCTGCGCCGCCCAGTAGACCAGATCCGGGTACGTCAGAATCCGATCGCGCGGGTCGTTCCCGCCACGCATCCCGCTGACGGTGTTGACGAAGTCGAGCGAGACGGTCCCGCCGTCGAAATCGAACTTGTGCCTGTCCTCTCGAGCCCCTGGCATTTCCTCGCCTAACCTCCAAAACAGACTTGACAGGTTAGTAGCGAAAGCGTAGATAACTGTCAACTCAGGTTTAGGAGGTTATATGTTCCGCCTGCGGCTGCACCCCACGAGGTCTGGTTTTGCTATCGGAATCGCCGTCATCGCGCTCTGGGCGCTCCTCTGGCTGTGGTTCTTCGCACAGCTCGACAACAACGGTTCCCTGGCGAGCGCACCTTGGGCCGGGACCTCGGGACCCGAGCTGACGTTGCGCCAGCTGGGAGGGCCGGCCGCCTGAATCAGTGCCACGGCTCGATCCCGGTCTCCTCCTCGGCGGTGCCCGGCGTGCCGATGAGCACCAGCTCGAGACCCTCGACGTCGAGGAGATCGGGATCGAGCGGCGCGAACCTCTTGTCGCCGAATTTCTCGCGCAGCAACGATGGCGGCGTGGCGACGTCCGGCGGCCGCCGGCCGAGCCGTGGCGGCGCCTCCGGATTGAAGGCAGCCGCGATGTAGCTCGCCCGGGAAAGAATCCCGAGCGCGCGCTGCACCTGGCCAGGCGATGCGGGGTCCGTCAGGCGGTAGGTCAAATGGGCGTGGCTTTCGTGCCGCAGCAGCGCGTAGACGCCTTCACCGGCTGACTTCGCCGCCGGTTGTACGCGCCGTCCGCGGGTCTTCGTCTCGTACTCGAACCGATGGAGATCTTGAAGGATCGCCGCGGCGCTCCGTTCCACCCGCTCGATCTCTACCCAGAACCGCTGCCTTCGCTGCGGATCCGGCATCCGCTTGCGGCCGACGAGGAGCCGCCTGTATGCGGACCTCCGCTCCGGGCGCAGGACGATGTACAGGCGCTGCACATCCCGCAGCCGGATCAACCCATCGTCGAGGGCAAGAGGCAGCGCATTGCCCGGGCGGACCCGCGGCATGTAGAGGAAGTACAGCTCGCCGCGCTCGAGGAGCTCGGCCTGTGCCACCTTCCAAAGGTAGCGACGGCAGCCGCGCGGCGACAGCAAATCCGCAACCGCCGTCCCCCCAGGGGGAGAGATCCTCAGACGATGTCAGGCGGTGACTTGCGGCTTGATCTCGTCGACGGTCTTCTTCACGGACTGGAAGGAGCGCTCGAACATCGCCTTCTCCTCGGCGCTCAACTCGACCTCGTGGATCTTCTCGATCCCCTTCTCCCCGATGGTGACGGGGACACCCATGTAGTAGCCATTGATTCCGTACTCGCCTTCCAGCAGCGCGGCGCAGGGAAGGACGCGCTTCTTGTCGCGGAGGTAGCTCTCGGCCATGGCGATGGCGCTCGTCGCCGGCGCATAGAACGCGGAGCCCGTCTTGAGGAGGGCGACGATCTCGCCGCCGCCCTTGCGGGTGCGATCGACGATGGCGTCTAGCCGCTGCTTGGGGATCAGCTTCTCCAGCGGGATCCCCGCGACCGAGCACAACCGGGTGAGCGGGACCATGTCGTCGCCATGGCCGCCGAGCACCAGCGCTTGCACGTCCTGGATGGAGACGTTCAGCTCCTCGGCGACGAAGAGGCGGAAGCGCGAGCTGTCGAGCACTCCGGCCATGCCGACCACTCTCTCTTTCGGAAAGCCGGTGATCTGCTTCATCGCATAGACCATCGCATCGAGCGGATTCGAGATCACGATCACGAACGCCTTCGCGCACTTCTCCTTCACGTTGGTGGCCACGTCCCGCATGATCTTGATGTTGATCCCGAGCAGGTCCTCGCGGCTCATCCCCGGCTTGCGCGGGACGCCCGCCGTGACGATCACCACGTCCGCGCCGGCCACCTCGTCGTACTTGTTGGTGCCGATGATCCGCGCGTCGTACCCGTCGACCGCCCGCGACTGCATGATGTCGAGCGCCTTCCCTTGCGGCACCCCCTCCACCACGTCGAAGAGGACCACGTCGCCGAGCTCTTTCTGGGCCGCGAGCAGTGCGAGGTTGCCGCCGATCTGACCTGCGCCGATGAGGGCGATCTTCCTGCGAGCCATGAGCATTCTCCGCGGGGCGTTGTAGAGGCGGGCGCTACCTACTCCACCTGCGAAGGGGCCGCAACTGTGCTCAGAAGTGCCGGATGATGGCCTCGCCGAACTCGGAGCACTTCACTTCCTGCACGTCGCGCTCTCCCTCCTGCACCATCAGGCGGGCGAAGTCGTAGGTCACGGTCCGGGCGGCGATCGCGCCGTCCATGCCCCGGACGATCAGGTGGGCCGCCTCGTTCCAGCCGAGGTGCCGCAGCATCATCTCGCCGGACAGGATCACCGAGCCGGGGTTCACCTTGTCCTGGTTGGCGTACTTGGGAGCGGTGCCGTGCGTCGCCTCGAAGACCGCGTGGCCGGTGACGTAGTTGATGTTGCCGCCCGGCGCGATGCCGATGCCGCCCACTTGCGCGGCAAGGGCGTCGCTCAGGTAGTCGCCGTTCAGGTTGGGCGTGGCGATGACGTCGAAGTCTTCCGGACGGGTGAGGACCTGCTGCAGCGTGATGTCCGCGATCGCGTCTTTCACCACCACCCCACCGGGCAGCTTGCACCAGGGGCCGCCGTCGATCTCCTTCGCGCCGAAGAGCTCCTTCGCGACCCGATAGCCCCAATCGCGGAAGGCGCCTTCGGTGAACTTCATGATGTTGCCCTTGTGCACCAGGGTCACGCTCTTGCGCTTGTTCTGCACCGCGTAGCCGATCGCGCTGTGGACGAGGCGCTCGGTGCCGAGATAGCTGATCGGTTTGATCCCGACCCCGACCTGGACCGGGGTATCGCGCTTCGGCGCGCCGATGGCTTCGAGCTGCTTCTGCCAGCCGGCGCCCGCTTCCCGGGTGCCAAAACGGATCTTCTTGAATTCCTTCGGAAACTCCTTCGCCCAGAAATCGAGGACCTTCTGGCTCTCCGGTGTGCCCGCCGCGTACTCGATTCCGGCGTAGATGTCTTCCGTGTTCTCGCGGAAGATCACCATGTCGATCTTGTCCGGCCGCTTCACCGGGCTGGGAACGCCCTTGAACCAGCGGACGGGGCGCAAGCAAACGAACAGATCGAGCATTTGCCGCAAGGCGACATTCAGGGAGCGGATCCCGCCGCCGACCGGCGTGGTGAGCGGCCCCTTGATGCCGACGAGGTACTGCCGGAACGCCTCGACCGTCTCGTCCGGGAGCCAATTGTCGAACAGGTTCTTGCTCTTCTCGCCGGCATAGACCTCCATCCAGGCAATCCGCCTGCGGCCGCCGTATGCCTTCTCCACCGCGGCGTCGAGCACCCGTTGCGATGCGCGCCAGATGTCGGGGCCCGTTCCGTCGCCCTCGATGAACGGCAGGATGGGCTGGTCGGGCACGCTGAGGCGGCCGCCGGAGATGGTGATGGCCTTGCCATTCTTCGGGACCTGCGGCGCTGGGCTGGGCATCGATCGGCTCCTCTAAGGGGGCGCGGAACATAGCGCCGCCGAAACCGCGCGTACAGGGTCGGCCCGCGCGCCGAACGTCGGGTCAATGACAGCCGCCTGGAAATCTTCATGCCCCCCTTCCACGGCGGAAAGCCATGACTATGCTGGGCCGGTCGGGAGGCCGCGGTCATGCAGCTCGAATTCCAGTGCCAGAAGTGCGAGGAGTCCTTCTCCATGGACGTCTCGGACATCCAGAGCGACCCCGTGCTCCGCTGCCCGGGGTGCGGCACCCGCGCGCCGGACGAGCAGGTGGAAGCGGTCGTGAGCGGGCTCGAAGAGGTGTTCGCCGCCCTGGCACCGCTGCGCCGGAAGTTCAGCGCCAGCGTCGAAGTAAACAGCGAGGACATGCCGCCTCCCTATGACGAGGCGCCGGCGGTCTCCCGCAAGGCCGCCCTCCTCGACGAGGAAGACAGCGAGGACGAGGAAGGCGAAGACGAGGAGGAGGAAGAGGTGGCCGAGTTGGAGTAACCCGCCGGCCGCCCGGCTGCCCTGCCACTTCCCTCCGCGCCGCCGTTCGCTACCTTGTCAAGCTGAGGGGCGCATGAACACGGAACCCAGGCCGGCATTCGTTGCGCTCGTGTTCGCTGCTTGCGCGGCGGCAGCGATCTGCAAGCTCGCATGGCCCGCCGGCGGCGACCTGCCGGTGGAGATGCGCGCGGAAGAGATCGTCCGCGTGACAGGCGGTCAGCCGATCCTGGTGCTGGCGGAGAAGAACGGCGCGCGGCGGCTCGGCGTCCCCGTGTCGCGCGCCGAAGCCGCCTCCATCGAGGCGGCGCTGCAAGGGTCGCGAGGGCCCGGGATGGCGGCGATCGAATCACTCGGCGGCAGGATCGTGCGCGCCTCGATCGACGGCGCGCGGTCGCGGCACGATTTCCGCGGCCACCTCTCGCTCGGAAGCGGCGCCCGCGAGGTGCTCATCGAGGCTTCCGCCGGGGAGGCGCTCTCCCTCGCGCTGCAGGCCGGCGCGCAGATCGTCGCGGATCCCGGACTTCTGGAGGAAGCCGGCGTGACCGCGGACGAGCTGCGCGGCGCAAGTGCGAGCAAGTTGCACGGCGAAACCGATCCGGCGCCCGTCCTCGGCATCTGATCGCCGGCGAAATCGTCTCTTGCAGGCGCAGCTATTGCGCCCTACGCTCCGGTCCAACGCATGCGCAAGGCCAAGATCATCTGCACCATGGGCCCGGCTTGCCGTGAGGAGCCGGTGCTGAGCAGGCTGGTCGAGGCGGGAATGGACGTCGCGCGGCTCAATTTCTCGCACGGCACCCACGAGGATCACCTCCGCGCCCTCGGAAACGTGCGAAAGGCCGCGGACAACGCCGGCCGCCCGGTGGCGCTGCTCCTGGATCTGCAGGGGCCCAAGATCCGCGTCGGGAAGCTCGAAGGCGGAAAGGCGCAGCTCGAGGCGGGCGCGGAAGTCACCATCACCGTCGATCCCGCGGTGCTCGGCAACGCCCAGCGGTTCTCCTGCTCGTACGAGGGCCTCCCCGACGACGTCTCGATTGGCGACCCGGTGCTGATCAATGACGGCGCCATCAAGCTGGAAGTGATCGCCGTCGAGGGAAAAGACGTCCGCTGCCGCATCAAGGTGGGCGGGACGATCTCCGACCACAAAGGCATCAACCTGCCCGGCACTCCGGTGTCGATCCCGGCGCTGACGCCCAAGGACATCGAGGACCTCAAGTTCGGTCTGGAGCACGAGGTCGACTACGTCGCGCTCAGCTTCGTGCGCAGCGCCGACGACCTCCGCCTGATCAAGCGATACGCCCCCACCACTCCCATCATCGCGAAGCTGGAGAAGCCGCAGGCGGTCGATCGGGTGGACGAGATCGCGCAGCTGGCTGAGGGGGTGATGATCGCGCGCGGCGATCTCGGCGTGGAGATGCCGCTCGAGCGCGTGCCGCTGATCCAGAAGACCGCCATCGAGCGGACGAATCACTACGGCAAGATCGCCATCGTGGCCACGCAGATGCTGGAGAGCATGATCGTCTCTCCCCAACCGACGCGCGCGGAAGTGAGCGACGTGGCCAACGCGGTGCTGGATGGCGCCGACTCCGTCATGCTCTCCGCGGAGACGGCCACCGGCGCCCATCCGGTGGAAGCGGTGAAGACGATGGCTGCGATCGTCGAGGAAGTGGAACGGAGCGCGCGTTACCAGGCCCTGCCCGACCCGAGCCTCGATCGCGGCGAGAGCACCTTCGCCACCGCAGTCGCCCGCGCCTGTGCGGCGGCGGCGCAGCAGCTCGGCATCGGGACCATCTGCGTGTACACCCGCACCGGGGAGACCGCGCGGCAGATCGCCGAATACCGGCCGCAGGCCCGGATCGTCGCGTTCACCGCCAGCGAAGTCTCCTGGCGGCGGATGGCGCTCTACTGGGGCGTCACGGCGCGCCGGGTGCGCAAGCCATTCGAGACCACGGACGAGATGATCAGCACCATCGCGCAGACGCTGGTGGGGGCCGGCGAGGCGATGCGCGGCGAGGCCATCGTGATCGCCAGCGCCGTACCGCCGAACCGGCCTACGTTCGGGGCCTCGATGATGCAGATTCACCGGCTCTGAAGCGCCTGCAGCTCCTCCCGCGCGAATTCCGCCTGGTCGCAGTCCTCGTTCGCCGCCTGGAGCAGCTGGCGGCGGGCGAGAGGCGCGTCGTCGGGCGCGTGCACGACGAGCACGCGGCCCATTCCACCCTTCCCCAGCTCCCGCTCGATGCGATACCGGCCGGCGAGCACGGTTCCCGCCGCCAGCTCGCTCGGCACCGGCGGCGGCTGGGGCGTGGAAAGCGTAGGCCGCCTTGGAGTTTGCGGGGAGCGGTCCGCCGGTCCCTGCGTGCGGACGAACCCGTGTCGCGTCAGATCATACGACCAGGATACCAGGGCGGTGACGACGAACCCCGCGGCCGCGGCCCAGATCAGCACCCGCAACGTCCAGGCCGGCAGATCGAGGTTGTGCACGATGATGTCGGCGAGCTGCAGCGCGCCCGCGGCCGCCACTCCATATGCGGTCAGCGCGCCGAACACGCCGCGCCGACGCAGCTCGCCGAAGATTCCAGTCACTTCACCTGGTGCGCGATGACCTTGTCCTTGATCTTCGCGTACGTCGCCTTGGGGATGATCTTCTTGTCCACCAGCTCGTCCTTCGCCTTGTAAGGCCTGCCCTCGATGATC
>VBKQ01000347.1 GCA_005879505.1 Deltaproteobacteria bacterium | reverse complement strand
ACCGAGTCGTTCCTGGAAGGAATGGGGCTCCACATCCTCGCCGGTTACGCCGGCAAGATCGGCGGAGCCGCCGGCCGCGTAGACGAGGAGGCGAGGACTGTCCACGGCGGGTTGAAGAAGGCCGATCGCTGGATGGGCGAAGGAAAGCACCTCGCGGACGAGGTGGAGCACGGCGCCAACGCCGCGGCCGGCATCTTCGGCAAGGCCGGGCACGCACGGTTCGGCGCGCTGGTGAGCCTCTTCAAGTCCTCGAAGCAGGGCGATGGGACCGACGGCAAGCTCTCGCCCGAGAAGGTCCGGCTCGGCTCGCTCTTCGACGAGCCGCGCCGGCTCGACGTCGCCACGCTCTCGAAGATGCAGTCCTTCCTCGGCGGAGACTTCTCCGGCGTGCGCATCCATACGGGCCTCGGCGCCGCCGAGGTGACGCGGCGGTTCAACGCCGAGGCGGTCACGGTGAAGGACCACATCTTCTTCGCGCCAGGCCGCTTCAACCCGGCGTCAGTGGAAGGGCAGAAACTGATCGCGCACGAGCTGACGCACGTGCTGCAGAGGGGCCGCGCGAACCTCGACGTGCGCACCGCCGAGGGCGAGGCGCTCCACTCGGAGCACGGCTACGGGCATGGCCCGCCCATGGAGACGCTGTGCCTGCGCCGCCCCGAGCCCGGCTTCCGCCTCGCCCCCGACGGCGAAGGGATGGGCGCCTCCTCGGGCATCCACACTGCGAGGCGCACGCGCAGCCGAGGGCACGAGGCCGGCGGCAAGGACGAGCTGCCCGACGGCGAGGAATTCCTCGAGCAGATCTCCGGACGCGTCTACGAGCTCCTGATGGAGGACCTGGAGCACGCATTCGAGTCACGCTGACGTTTTCTTGCGCCCCAGGGACCCCGGTGTAGCGTCGCGGCGAGATGCTGGAGAGCCTCTCGACGCGGAAGAAGCTGGTGCTCGGTGCTCTCGGGGCCTCGCTGTGCCTGGGCGCGATGTCGCTCGCGGGCGCGAAGGGGCTTCGCCGTCTGGAACGGCTGCGGGCGGACATCGAACGGCAGGAGCAGAAGAACCGCGAGTTGCGCGAGGAGAACGCGCGCCTCGCCAGGACCGTGCGCGAGCTCTCGCCGCCCCTTCAAGATTGGGCGCTGGAGAAGGCGGCGCGCGAGCAGCTCGGGTTCGTGCGACAGGACGAAGTCCTCTTCAAGTTCGAGTGACCGATGCCGCCGCGGACGGGCAGAGCACGGAGCTGGGCGGCCCTCGCGGCGCTGCCCACCGCGGCCGGCGCGGTGTGCGTCCTGCTGCTCTGCGGTGCGTTCTCGAGCGCGCATCCCGCACCGTGGGCATTGCTCGCCGCAGCCGTCCTGGGCGCGCTCGCCCGCTGGGGGCTCTCGACCCGGCGCAGGCCCTGGTACGCGCTCGAGGAGGGCTTCGTCTGCGCGCTCGCGGTGCTGGCGCTCACGCAGCTCGCGCCGCCCCTGCAGCCGCTCATGTATCTGCTGGCGGCGGCGTACGTGCTGGCCCTTCCGTTGCGCTCCGCCATTCCGCTGCTCGCAGCGCTGGTCGCGCTCGACGCCGCGCTGACGGTCCCCTGGCCGCAGATCGCCGCGCACGCCTCGTTCGCCATCCTTTTCGCGGCGCTGTACCACGCGCTGCTCGGAGCGCGGCTGGCGGCGGCGCGCCGCGCGGAGGGGCTGGCGGTGCGTAAGCGCGTCGCTGACGCGGAGGCGCGGGCCCGGGAGCTGCGGCTGGTCGCCGTCTCGTCGGACGGGCCGGACGCCGCGGAGCGGCACCTGCTCGCCGGTGTCGCCGAGGTGGAGGAGGTCCTTCGCGGCGCGCTCGCCGTAGCCGAGGCGGCGCTGCGGCCGCACACGGTGGCGGTATTCCTGCTCTCGCCCGACGGGGAGAGCGTGCGCCTGCGGGAATGCGCCTCGGCGAGCGAGAGGATGTTTCGCGGCCCGCTCTCATCGCGCGAAGGCGCGCTCGGCGCCGTTCTCAGCGCGCAACGCTCGGTGCGGCTCGACGACGGCGCGGCGCAGATCACGTACTACGAGGAGCGGTCGCCGGTCGCGGCCTTCTGCGGCGTTCCGCTCGAGGAGCGTGGCGGCGGACTGATGGGAGCGTTGGTTGCGGACAGGGCGGCGATGTTCTCGGCGGAGGAGCAGCGCGTCCTGGAGGCGCTCGCGAGCGAAGTCACCCGCGCGGTCGAGGCGGAGCGGCTGCTCGGCGCGGTCCGGCGGGAGAAAGAGGAGAAGGCGCGATTCTTCCGGGCGCTGGAGGAGCTGAACAAGACCACCACGCCGCAGCAAGCGGCGCAGACTGCCATCGCGCAGGCAAGGCAGATGTGCGGCGCCCTCGATCTCTGCGCGATCACGTTGGTCGAGGATCGACGCCATCGCGTGGTGGCGGTGGACGGGGAGGGGGCGTCGCCGCTGCGCGACCTGTCCTTCGGCGAGAATGCCGGTCTGGTCAGCAACGTCGTCAAGCTCGGCGCGCCGTTGCCCGGGCGCGCGCTCGGCGCGATGGATCGGGTGTTGATCTTCGACGCGGGGACGGTCGTGCGCGGCCTTGCGGCGCTGAAGATCTTTCCGCTCAAGGCGGGCGAGAGCGTGGTCGGGACCCTGGTGTGCGGCTCGCACAGCCCGGACGCGCTTCCGGAAGCCGCGCAGAAGGAGCTGGCGATGCTGGCGCTGCAAGCAGCCGAAGCGCTGGTGCGCACGAGGCTGTACGCGCAAGCCGAGCGGCTCGCCACCACCGACGGGCTCACCGGCCTGCTCAACCGCAGGACGTTCAATGCGCAGCTTCATGCCCGCTTGCGAGAAGCCGAGCGCTACCAGCGGCCGCTCTCGCTGCTCCTGCTGGACATCGACCACTTCAAGCAGGTGAACGACGGCTACGGGCATCCGGCGGGCGACGCCGTGCTGCGCAGCGTAGCGAACTTGCTGACGAGACAGGCGCGCGAGACGGACATCGTCGCCCGATACGGCGGCGAGGAGATGGCACTGATCCTTCCCGAGACGGACGCGCGCGGCGCGCTCGCCATTGCCGAGCGCATCCGCAAGGCGGTGGGCGGGGCGCACCATCCCACCGAACAGGGGACCTTGAAGGTGACGGTCAGCGCCGGTCTCTCCACCTGGTCCGGCGGCGGCGACGGCGCCGAGGAGTTGCTGGAGGCCGCCGACAAGGCGCTGTATCGCGCGAAACAGGCTGGACGAAACCGTGTTTTCGCCGCAAATCCCGCTTCCCCCGGGGTCCACGGCGATCTACGCTCCGTCCTTCCCGGGAGCCCAGGTTGAGAAAGAACTACGTCCTCGACACCAACGTCCTGCTCCATGACCCGCGCGCTCTCTTCCAGTTCAAAGACAACAACGTCATCATCCCCATCTACGTCGTCGAGGAGATCGACAAGTTCAAGCGCGACCTCTCCGAGCTGGGTCGCAACGCGCGGCAGGTGTCGCGCGATCTGGACGCCTTCCGGGAGGAGAACGGCAGCCTGACCGAGGGCGTGCCGCTGGAGAGCGGCGGGACGTTGCGGGTCCTGTTCACGGAGCGCGAGTTGCCCCGCGAGCTGATGAACCAGCACATCGCCGACAACCGCATCCTCGCCCTCGCCATGGACGTGAAAGAGCGCGAGCCGAATCTGCGTTGCGTGTTCGTCACCAAGGACATCAATCTGCGCATCCGCGCCGACGCGCTCGGGCTGGTGACCGAGGACTACGAGAACGACAAGATCGAGAACCCCGAGGTCTACATGGGGGTGCGCGAGCTCGAG
>VBKQ01000346.1:2449-6137 GCA_005879505.1 Deltaproteobacteria bacterium | reverse complement strand
GCGCGGAGCCGCGCACCACGACGTCCTCGAGGAGTCCGCTGGCGCCGTTCAGCACCACTGCGCGGCGTCCCGCGGCCTGCAGCACGACGCCGCGCACTTGCAGGCCGCCTCCATCGAGATCGATGCCGCGGCCGTCGCGTCCGCCGCCGACGTCCGAAATCGTGCCGGACACGAGCTCGATCTGCGCCCCGCGGCCAATGATGCCCGCCTGGACACATCCGCGCAGATCGACTTTCTGCAGCTTGTGCGTTCCGCCCCAGAAGCGCCCGCACACGGCCCCCGACTCGATGGATACTCCGCGGATCTCGACGTGATCGGCGCCACGGACTTCCAACGCCGTCGCCGCGCCGTCCGGGGCCACGATTCGAGTCCGGGCGGGTCCGCGGCCGAGGAGCACGATCGGCCGCCGGATCACCACTGCCTCGCGATATGTGCCGTCGCCGACCTGCAAAAGCGCGCCCGCCGGCGCGGCCGCGAGCGCGGTCTGCAGCGAGGGAAACGGCCGCGCTTCCGACCCGTCGGGCGGGAACGTGCCGGGCGAATCGGCTGGAGATGGCTGGCGCACGAACAGGACCGCCACCGGAATGTCCCGCTTCTCGTCCGCCCAAGCCCCGACGAGCTCACAGGCGGCGCCGAGAGCGGCGATGGCAATCAAGGCGAAGACTCGATGCACTGGAAGTCCTTGTCGCGGTGCGTTGCTACGACCTTAGTACGATCCGCGAGCGCCCCAGCGCAATTCTGCGTACCTGATGGCCAGGCGGGCGTTCACCAGCCAACTCGGCGCGCGCCATCCACGCGACGATCAGGCATCGCCGCCTTTGGGGCCCGGCAGAAGCAACGGATCGGAACGAACGGCGGTCCGCCGCTCACCCGTCCCGTGCCGGCGGACCAGTTCGTCGGAGGTGATGCCGAGGATGTCGCAAGCGCGCGCGATGAAGGCTTTCGCCTCGACGAAGTGCAGCCGCTCCCCGACGAAAGCCGCGATCAGTACTCCCCGGCAGTCCGGCAAATGCGCTCCGATCGACTCCAGGTGGTAGACGAGCTTGGGCAGCAGATCGCTGGCGAACGCGTCGAAGCCCGTGAGGATGATCTCGTACAAGCGCAGTCCCGGTCCGTCGTCCGCTGCAATGGTCCTGGGCGTGGGGCCGCGCCGCGCCCGGGAAATCGCTACGTTCGCGTCGCGGGCCGCCGCCTCGCCGAATGCGTCCTGCAGCAGCTGCCGGAGCTTCTCTTCCATCGCGCTGAAGGTACTCCAATTTCGCGGCGACCGCGCACGCCGCACCTCGATTGGTTGCAGGCGGCACGGCGACCGCCTGCCCGACGCAGGGCTTGCTTCGTGCTGATCACGGAAAGGAGAGAGCAGGCCTGTCCGCAGAGTGTGGCCTGCGCAGGTCGCGCCGAAGACGGCGTAGCTCAAGTGCCCTTCTTCAGCTCCGTCAGGATCAGCTTCGCGATCGCCTTCAACGTCTCGTAGACGCCCTCGCCCTTCGGCGCCACAGCCTCGAAGTGCGGCACGCCCCTCGGGTTGAGCAGGTTCTGCAGCTCCTCGAGCGACGCGGCATTGGGAAGGTCGCGCTTGTTGTACTGGATGACGTAGGGGATCTTGTCCAGATCGTATCCCTGCTCCCCCAGGTTGGTGCGGAGGTTTTCGACGGACTCGACGTTCGCCTCGGTGCGCTCGATCTGCGAGTCGGCCACGAACACCACGCCGTCGACGCCCTTGAGGATGAGCTTGCGGGAGGCGTCGTAGAAGACCTGCCCCGGCACCGTGTAGAGGTGGAACCGGGTCTTGAAGCCGCGGATCTCTCCGAGCGAGAGCGGGAGGAAGTCGAAGAAGAGCGTGCGCTCGGTCTCCGTGGCGAGCGAGATCATCTTCCCCTTCGCCGCCTGGTTGGTGTTCGCGTAGATGTACTGCAGATTCGTCGTCTTCCCGCAGAGTCCTGGGCCGTAATAGACGATCTTGCAGTTGATCTCGCGCGAGCTGTAGTTGATGAAGCTCATCCGGGCGGCGCCTTCCTCACTCGCTGAACAGGTTGTCGATGTCGTCGTCGGTGATTTCTGCGAACGGCGACCCGGCGCCAGGGACCTGCACCTTCTTCATCAGTCCGTCGAAGATCTTGTTCAACTCGTCGGAAGCCTTCTTCACCCGCAAACGCACCAGACCGAGCGAGGAACGGGTATCGAAGATCACCACCAGGATGACCCGTCCTCCGATGATGCTGATGTGCAGGTTGTCTTTCTCTCCCTCGTGAAAGAGGATCGAGAACTCCTTTTCTCCGATCAGCTTGGCGAGACCGCCGGTGGCCGCGATGTTGCCGGCGGTGAGCGAGGCGAGCGAAGTGGTATCGAGGTTCTCGGTGGCGCCGACGGAGGCGATGAGCTGGCCATTCTTGTCGACGAGGAAGACGATCTTCGCGTTGGCCTCCCGCGCCAGGCGCTCGCAGACCGCGCTGATCTGCTGGAATTCCTCGTCGTACATCACCATCTGCGGCTGCATTCGCGAGACCTCTTCCTGAGTTGGGGGTCGCCAGCGCGGACGCTAACAGAGCCTTTCAGTCCGGTCCAGGAAGTCGCGCCGCGCGGATCCGCCTACATTTCGCGATGTTGCCGCGTCGGACCGATCCCGCTGGCACTCAAATTTCACGCCTGCCCTGCAGAGCGCGGGCGAGCGTCACCTGATCGGCGTACTCCAGATCCCCGCCCATGGGAAGGCCCTGCGCGATGCGGGTGACGCGCACGCCGAGCGGCTTCACCAGACGGGTGATGTACAGCGCCGTCGCCTCGCCTTCGACGGTCGGGTCGGTCGCCACGATCACTTCCTCGACGCCGTGGGGCAGGCGCGAGACCAGCTCCTTCAGCTTGAGCTGATCGGGTCCGATTCCGTCGAGCGGCGAGAGCGCGCCGTGCAGCACGTGGTAGCGGCCGCGGAACTCCCGCGTGCGCTCGATGGCGAGCAGATCGGGCACGGTCTCGACGACGCAGATCATCCGCCCGTCGCGCTGCGCGTCGCGGCAGATGGAACAAGGATCCTGCGCCGTCAGGTTGCAACACGAGGAGCAGAGACGGATCTCCTGACGCAGCGCCAGCAGCGCCTCGGCGAGCTCGCGCGCGTATTCGGGCGGGCTCTTCAGCACGTGGAACGCCAGCCGCTGCGCCGTCTTCTCTCCGACGCCAGGCAGCTTCGCGAGCAGCACGGTGAGGCGGGCGATCGGATCGGTCACTTCGGAAAACCCGGCATCATCCCGCCCAGCGCCGAGAGCGGGTTCTCGGCCGCGGCAGCTTCCTGCGCCGCCTTGAGCGCCGAGTTCACCGCCGCCAGCACCAGGTCTTCGAGCATGGGCACGTCCCGCGGATCGACGGCCTGCTTGTCGATCTGCACCTTCTGGATCTCGCCCTTGCCGTTGGCGGTGACGATCACCATGCCTCCGCCGCTCGAGCCGGTGACGGTCTTGCTAGCCAGCCGATCCTGCGCCTCGCGCATCTTCTCCTGGAGCTGCTGCGCCTGCTCGAGAAGCGCGTTCAAGTCGAATCCGGGCATGCCCTACTCCTCTCCCAGATCGCGGACGTCCTCGATCTCGCCGCCGAGGACCTCGACCGCGGCCCGGACCGCCGGGTGCTCGCGGGCGAGCGCGATCCGGCTCTCCGATGCCGCCGCCCGCAGCTTTTGCTTCTGCTCGGCGACGGAAGT
>VBKQ01000346.1:0-2395 GCA_005879505.1 Deltaproteobacteria bacterium | reverse complement strand
GGCCGCGCCTGCCTTGCGTGCGGCCCGCACCGAATCGATCAAGGAGCGCCAGCGGCCTTGCAGATCGGGCTCCGGATCCGCCGCCGGGGGCGGAGTAGGAGCCGCGCGCAGCAGCGCCGCCTCGGGAGGGAGGACGCGCGCCCCGTTGCGGTCCGGGGCAGGCTTCGAAGCCGGCGCTCCGCTGCCGAGAGCATCGAGCTTCGCGACCAATTCCGGCAACGAGCCGGCCGGAGCGAGATGGACGGCCCGCAACAGCGCCACTTCCAACGCGTGACGCGGATTTGCAGCCTTCGCTACCTCGTCTTGCGCAAGCTGCAGAAGCTCGAAAACGCGCGCGAGCTGCGCGGAGTCGTGCTGCGCGGCCTGTTGCGCAAGCGAACGGACCTCATGATCGGGAAGGTCCTGCTTCACTCCGGGAAGCGACGCGAGGACCAGATTGCGGGCCTGCCAGGCCAGCTCCTCGGCGAGGCGCTTCATGTCTGCGCCCTGCTCGTACGCGCGAACCACGCCGCCCAGCGCCGCCGAAGGATCGCGCGCGAGAACGGCGCTGACGATGTCCCGCACCACCGCGGTGTCCAGAGCGCCCAGCGTCTGGGCTGCTTCCTCGTCGCCGATCTCGCCGGCGGCGGGATCGTGCGCGGAGAAGAGTTGATCGAGCAGCGAGAGGGCGTCGCGCATCGACCCCTGCGCCTGTCGCGCCACCAGCGTCACCGCGCCGTCGGAGATACGGACTTCCTCGGCCTGCGCGATCTCGCGCAACCGCGCGGCGATCTTGCCGAGCGGCACGAGCTGGATGTTGTGCCGCTGCACCCGGGAGAGGATGGTGGCCGGAAGCTTCTGCGGATCGGTGGTCGCAAGCAGGAACTTGATGTGGCCGGGCGGCTCCTCGAGCGTCTTGAGCAGCGCATTGAACGCCGCGCCGGAGAGCATGTGCACTTCGTCGACGATGTAGATCTTGTAGCGGTCGCGTGCCGGCAGGTACCTCGCCGCCTCGCGCAGCGCCCGCACGTCGTCGACGCCGTTGTTCGAGGCGGCATCGATCTCCTGGACGTCGACGTCGTTGCCGGCGGCGATCTCCACGCACGGGCCGCAGACTCCGCAGGGCTCGGGCGTCGGTCCTTTCTCGCAATTGAGCGCCCGGGCGAGGATCCGCGCGGAGGTCGTCTTCCCGCAACCGCGCGGGCCGGTGAAGAGGAAGGCGTGCGCGACCCGGCCGCTCTTCAGCGCGTTGACCAGGGTCCGGACGACGTGCTCCTGCCCCGTCAGGTCCTGGAAGCGCTGCGGCCGGTACTTGCGGGCGAGGACGAGGTACGGGGTGGTCATCGGCGATTCAAGATTTCCGGCGCTGCCTGGACGCTCGACCGGAGACCGGGCACACGGCTGAAGACGCTACCGTTGCTCCCTTCCGGGCCTGGCGGGTTCACGACCCGCCGTCGCCCGATCCCCGGTCCAGCGCCCAGAGAGGGGAGCGGACCGTGTACCACGAATCGGTATCGATCCGGGGTCGAGTTCGTAGCAGCGTGACCGATGGCCTGCAACGCGTTCCCCGGGAGGGGGAGCGGCCTAGCGGGGCTTCGCCAGGCGGGCCCCTCCGGGGACGACATCATTATTGTGGCGGAGAGCGAGGGATTCGAACCCCCGATACCCTTGCGGGTACTCCTGATTTCGAATCAGGTGCCTTCAGCCGCTCGGCCAGCTCTCCAGAACTGACGCTTCATACCTCAACAGCAAAACCGCAGGCGCAAATCGGCACTCCGGCGCGGAGCGCCTGACACGACGTTGGCGGAGAGGGTGGGATTCGAACCCACGATACGTTTCCGTATACACGCTTTCCAAGCGTGCGCCTTCGGCCGCTCGGCCACCTCTCCAGACACGCCTACTTTCTTCGCTGGCGAAAGAACTCGCGCAGGAGCGCGCCGCACTCTTCCGCGAGGACGCCGCTCGCGATCTCGACGCGGTGGTTCAGCCTGGGGTCGCGGACCACGTCGAACAGGGTATCGACCGCACCGGCCTTCGGGTCCGTGACCGCGTAGACCAGCCGATCGACGCGAGCATTGACGAGCGCGCCGGCACACATCGGGCAGGGCTCGAGGGTCGCGTACATCGTCGATCCCGTGAGCCGCCAGCGGCCGAGCGTCCGCGAGGCCTCCTGCAGCGCGAGGATCTCGGCGTGCGCGGTCGGATCGTGCAGCCGTTCGCGCGCGTTGCGCCCTCGTCCGGCGATGCGGCCGTCGGCCACGAGCACCGCGCCGACGGGCGCCTCTCCCTCGGCCGCGGCCAGGCGGGCCTCGGCGAGCGCTTCCGCCATGAAGGTTTCGTCCATCATTGCCAAAGAACGGGCGCGGGGGTGTAGCACTTCGCCCACCCAGTCGCAACAAGCCGAGGAGCCGGAATT
>VBKQ01000018.1 GCA_005879505.1 Deltaproteobacteria bacterium | reverse complement strand
ACGTCGCGCGTAGCAGCAGGATCGGGCTGGATACGGAGAGCAACGGGTTTCACGCCTATTACGAGAAGGTCTGCCTTCTGCAGATCTCGACGGAGCAGGCGGACTGGGCGATCGACACGCTGGCGCTCGGGGTCGCGCCGCTGTTGCCGCTGCTCGCCGAGCGAGCGCGCGAATGCGTCCTGCACGCCGCCGAGTACGACGTGCTCTGCATGAAGCGTGACTACGGATTCTCCTTCGGCCGCATCTTCGACACCCACGCCGCCGCGAAGACGCTGGGGATCGAGAAGGTCGGCCTGCACGACCTGCTCGCCGATCAGCTCGGGGTGCAGCTCGCCGTCGACGAGCAGCGCAGCGACTGGGGGAAGAGGCCACTGTCGCCCGAGCAGCTCGAGTACGCGTTCGCC
>VBKQ01000017.1 GCA_005879505.1 Deltaproteobacteria bacterium | reverse complement strand
AACCGGCCCGCCTTCAAGGTCCTTTCGGACCTCTTTCTTGCCGAGACGGCGCGTCGGCAGCCGAAGAGCGAGGAGGAGCTGCTCCGCGTTCCCGGAACTTCGCCGGGCGCGCTGAAGAAGGTGGGACCATTTGTTCTGGAAGCGGTGAAGAAGGGACTCTCCGCCGAACCCGTTCCCCGCCTGCGGCCCGGCGCGAGCAACGGTCCGCAATGGCGCCGCGGCACTCCCGGGGCGCCGCCCCCCGAAGTCGAAGATCGTTTCCAGCGCCTCCGCGCCTGGCGCCGGAGCCGCGCCGAGGCCCGCAAGGTCGAAGTCCAGGTCATCGCCCCCAACGCCGTCCTCTGGGCGATCGCGCGCGCCAACCCTCAGCACCTCGACGAGCTCTCGCGCGTCGAGGGAATGGACCCCTTCCGCCTGGAACAATACGGCGCCTCGATCCTCGAAGCGCTCCAACCTCCCACCGATCAACAAAAGCTTCTGTAGACTTAGAAGTTGGCCCCGGACTTCGGCGCCGGCACCGTCTCCGAGAGCCGAGGTGCCGATCCTCCCGCGAGAATCCTGTACGCGCTCCACGCCCCGATCACGGCCTTCACGTACCTGCGCGTCTCACGATACGGAATGTTCTCCACCCACTCGTCGAGCTGCCGCCCGGCACCGCGCGCCGCCCACGGCGCGGCGGCGCGCGGCCCGGCGTTGTACGCCGCGAGCGCGGCCGCGGGATCGCCGAACCTCCCGATCAGCTCCGACAGGTACCATCCGCCGAGATCGATCGCCGTCCCCGGATCGACGAGCTGCTCGTCGCGCAACGGCGGGCGCCCGAGCACGACCGCCGCCCGCCGGGCGGTCGCGGGCAGCAGCTGCAAGAGACCGACCGCGCCTGCGGCGCTGCGCACGTCGGGCTTGAACAGGCTCTCGCGGCGCATGACCGCGAGCACCAGGTACGGATCGATGCCGGTGCGCTCCGCCGCGCGCGCCACCTGCGCGGGAAATGCCGCCGGGTAGGCACCCTCCAGGATGGCCCGAGGGGCTCGCGGGCCGCGATCGCCGAGCAGGGCGATGGCGAAGAGCACCGCGCGATCGGCGCGTCCGGCCCGCTCATAGATCGGAAGCGCCGCCACCCCGGCGTCCCCGGCATGGTGCTGCACGAACCAGTCCGCCTCTGCCGACGCCTCCGCGAGGAAGCCGAGCGTCGCCAGCTCTGCCGCTACCGTTAGCGGGGCGGGCAGGCCGTCGGGTGGCAGGGTTCGAGCGGGCGGAAAGGGTGGGGGATCGTCGCTCACTTCGCCCAGACGTTCCCGCGCGAGCAGGCCGTACCAACCGAGGGGATCCAACTCCGCCGCGCGCCGGTAGAGCGTTTTCGCCCCGCGTGCCTTTCCGGAGCGGGCCTGCCAGTACAAGCCCTGCGCGCGTTCCTCGTCGCCGGACGCGCTGGCCGCGAACTCGGCGAATCGCTCGGGCGCGTCCCGGAGGTGATCCTGGTAAGACATCCAGGCGAGCGTCCAGCGCGCGAGCGACGCGTTGGCGCCGGCGCGCTTCGCGGCGAGCCGGGCAAGCCGCGACCTCGCCTGCTTGCGCTTTCCGCCGTCCTGGAGCAGTCGCGCCGCGAAGAGCACGCTCTCTTCCGCTTCCGGGGAGGCGGGAAAGCCCTTCGCGAGGGCATCCGCGAGCTCGATCGCCTCGGCTTCGCGTCCGCGGCGGGCCCGGTCGCGAGCGAGGAGCATTCCGGCGATCGGCTTCACGTGGCTATTGCCCAGGGTCCATGCTTCCTCGAGCGACGCGGAGGCCTCGCCGCGCCGGCCGTCGGCGGCGAGGGCGCGCGCGTGAACCAGGAGCGCCTCGGCTCGATCCTCTCCGGAAAGCATTCCTGCCGCGACCTCGGCCTGCGCCACCGCTGCGGCCGGCTGACCAGCCGCGAGCAGCCGCGACGCGCGAAGCACCAGCTCGCGTCCCGAAGGCTCGGGCAGGACGATGCCCAGCTCGCGCTGCATCGCGCGGGCTGTCTCTGCCGCCGGGTGCTCGGGGTGCTGCAGCCAGAAATTCCTCAGCGCCTCCGCCGCCTCTTGTTCGCGTCCAGGCTCGCCGCGGAGAGCCTGGGCGAACACCCACGCCATCGCGGCCTGCAGGTCTACCGGCTGTCCGGGAAGCGAGGCCGCCCGCTGGGCCATCTGGCGGGCGGCGGCGAAATTGCCGGCGGTAAGCAGAGCGTCGGCAAGCAGGGCGGAGGCGCGCAGTGAAGGAGGGCCGTCGGAGGTTGACGCCGCACGGAGCGGTTCCACGGCGTCCAAGGGCGATCCGGAGAGCAGCAGCGCCTCACCCCGGAGGACCTGTCCGTACGCGGCAAGGGGACCGAGCTCTCCGGCTCTCCCCGCCGCCGAAGCGGCCTCCTTCAGCCTTCCCTGCGCGAACAGGGCTCGCGCCAGGACCAGCCGGCATTCCGGGCTGGGACACCCCGTTACCGCTGCCTCAGCGTCGGCCGCTCTCCCGGCGCTCAGAAGAGCGCCTGCTTGAACGGCCGCATCCTCTGCGCTGACCACTCGCTGGGGGAAGAAGACGAGCATCGCCGCCATTGCGCGGAGCCTGAGATTCACTCGACGATCCGTCCCCTTGCGCCGTTTCCAGAGGCTGCCCAGATTGCGCCGCTCGCCCTCGCCCAGGGTGGCGAAGGTTGACGCGTTCTGTTATATGCCCGCGCCTCGCAAGGAGGTCCGTTCGAATGTCGCTTTTGGCGAAGCCGTTCCCGACCGAGATGACGACGCCCATCAATCTGGAGGGCAACAAGAAGATGTCGGTCGAGGCTCATCGCAATCTCTTCTGCACCGCCTATGACGAGTGCCTGAATGAGGCCGTCAAGCGCGGCTGGAACAGCTTCACCTGCGTGCGATGCCCGAACTACACCTTGACCCACGTAGCTCCCGAGAACTCCATCGAGGCCTTCGCAACCCAGCGCAAGTCCGCGTAGAACGCATTCCGCAGCCCCGGCTGTCAACATAGATATGCTCCGGGGCTAGCGTCCGTAGAGCAGCAACACCCACAACCGCCCGGCGCCGTACTGGCGAGAGCTGGCATAGAGCGCTCCGACGCCGATCCGGGTCCATCTTCGCTCGGAGAGGTTCTTTGAGGAGCCGACCTCCTCGGGGGAGCTGGCCACGTAGAGCTCCGCGACAGCACTGGAAAGCCCTTCCGCTTTCTGCAGGGCCCGGCCAGCCAGCGCCCGGTCGAGCTTCATCTCATCCGCCTCTGCCGTAACGCGGATTTCCTGGCCTGCGACGCCGTCTAGCGCCGGGTCACGCTTCAAAGGAGGCAAGCCCCGCCTTTTCCGCTCCGAGGCGAGGAAGCGTGCCACCTCCGCGACTGGGTCGGGGATGCCGACGATGGGCACCGCAAAAACTTCAGTCAGGTACACCCCCTCGGCGCCGTCGGCGGTCAGCCCGCTCGCAGCCCCCAGGCCGAGGCGGCGGTGCCTGGGGTCCAGCAGATTCGCAAGGTGCGCGGGCGAGCCGGCAATCGCCTCGTGCGCCGTGCCTACATCGCTGGAAAGACCAATGTTTTCGCCGATGCTCCGAAAGGCGTATCCGCGCGCGCGCAGTCGATCGCCCAGGGATCCGTCGGTCGGAAGCACGTGCGCGAACGTTCGCGTGCGCGCCATCTCCTGGCTGTGCGCCTCGGCGGCCGCGTCCAGGTCGGGGTCGCGAACCAAAGCGGGAAGTCCGCGCGAGGCGCGCAAGCCCGCAATGGCCTCCTCGACGCCGGCGAGACCCTGCCGTACACGCCCCTGCGGCGGCGGTGTGGAGGGGGGGACGACTCCGGCAAAAACTCGCCGGACGGCGGCTACTTGAGGCCCACCGGCCCCATCGGCGAGGACCTCGATCGAATGCTCGCCGCGTTCCTTGAGCAAGACCCTGGTTGCGAACTCGGCGCCGGAGCCCCCCAGCTTCATCTCCTCCACCTCGCCGGAAGGCCGGGTGATGTAGAGCCGGGGGCTCGCGAGCCCCTGTTCCAGCGTGCCCGAGACGTCTACGGATTGTCCGGCTTCAACACGACCCGGAATTCGCGAAACGGTCGTCCCGTGGATCGCCGTGAGCGCACAGACGACTGCGCTGCCGTCCCGCAACTCCGCCGCGGCCACCCCGATGCGGTCGAACCGGCAAGTCTTCGGATACAGCTCGCCCGCGGCGCGATCGGCGCGCGACGACGGGCTCACTGTCGCAATGCCGGCGACAGGGGAGGGCTCGTAGGACTCGAGCGAAGCGAAGAACGATGCTGCCGGCCCGCTCACCGGGGCTCTGCCCGCTTGCACCGCGGCCGCGAAAGCGCGGCAGGCCCGCGTCAGATCGGCGTCGATCGCCACTGTACGTCCGGGACATGACCCGGCAATTCCGTCGAGCACGGAGGCCTCGAGCCGGGATTGCGCCGGGAGCGCGTCCGCGAGAAGCAGCAGCAGCGCGAGCAGCACCCATCCAGCCTAACGGATGGAGCGAGGCGGGCGCGAGATTTCGTTCGCTGCCTGGAGACCTGGGCGCAGGAAGTGGTTGCGATCCCCCGTTCGTCTGCGACAGAATCTTCCTTGGCGTAGCGCTCGTCTGGCATTAGTCACCAGGCTGGAGGCATTTCATGCGGCTCGGTTTCGGCGAGATCCTCGTGGTCCTGGCGCTGGCGCTGCTCTTCTTCGGGCCGTCGAAGCTTCCGCAGCTCGGCGCCAGCCTGGGACAGGCCATCAAGGGCTTCAAGAAGGGCCTCAACGAGGTCGAGGAGCCCGAGGCGGAAAAGAAGCTTCCTCCGGCCCCGTAGAGCGGCGCGGCCGCTCCGTATTACAACACGCTGGATGTCGTTGCGGCTCCAGCTGGTGCTCCTGTTCACGGCGGTGCTCGCTGCCACGCTGCTCGTCGCCAGCGCGCTCGGGCTGCGCATCGGGCAGCGGTCGGTCGAGGAGGAGATCCGCAAGCGTACCGCGGAGCTGGCGAGCGCCACCACGCTCGCCCTGAAGCACGCCGGGAACGACGACGACCAGATCTCGGAAGAGCTCGCTGCGACGGTCCGTACCCATCGGGGAATCCTGCGCGCGGAAGTTGCCAGGCAGGCAGCTCTGGGAATCGATGCGGACTTCACCGCGGCCCGGATCGAGGGGGGCGGCATTGTCTTCACCCGCTGGCGCGGTCCCGCCACCCGGGTCGCCGACGAAGTGATCGACGATCCGGACTCAGGTCGAGCGCTGCGGCTGGTGGCCCCCTTCAATGATGCGCGAGGCACCAAGGCTCGTCTGGTTCTGCTGGCATCGCTTGCGGAGGCGGAGCACCTGGTCGCCGCCGAGCGGAAGGCGCTCCTCCAGGTCGCGGTGGGTGCATCCCTCTTCCTCGTGGTGGCGTTCTGGATCCTGCTCGGGCGCATCCTCATCCGCCGCGTCTCGGCCCTGCAACTGACGATGCGCGCGGTGGAGGGCGGGCTCCTCGACGTGCAAGCGCCAGGACCTCGGGAAGGTGGGGACGAGCTGGCCTATCTCGCCCGCGGGTTCAACCGGATGCTTGCGCAGATCCGCGGGTTCAATGCCGAGCTGACGAAGAAGATCGAGGAAGCGACCGCCGAGCTGACGAAGAAGAACCGGGACCTCGAGGAGCTGAACGAGCTGCTGGTCGCCGCCCGCCGCGATCTCACTTCCCAGGAGCGCCTCGCCGCCCTCGGACAGCTGGCGGGCACCATCGCGCACGAGCTGGGGAACCCGTTGAATGCCTTGAGCGGTCATCTGCAGCTGCTGGCACGGCGGCCCGATCTGGCGGAGCCGGCCCGATCGCAGGTAGCGGTGCTGCAGGGAGAGGTGACGCGGATGACGCAGATCATCCGGCGTTTCCTCGATCAGACGCGCGGGTTCACGCCGGCGGCGGAGACGGTCGAGCTCGCTCCGCTGGTGGACGAGGCGCTCGATCTCACCCTGGGAATGGAGGCGCGGCAGCGGATCCAGATCGCGCGGGAGGTCGACGGCGTCGCGGTGCGGACCGATCCGGGTCTGGTGAGGCACCTCCTGACCAACCTGGTAGCGAACGCGGTCGACGCGATGCCGAACGGCGGACGCCTGGAGGTCCAGGCGCGCAGCGAAGGACGCGACGTGGTCTTGCGGGTCAGCGACACCGGCACCGGCATGGCGCCCGACGTGAAGCGCCACATCTTCGAAGCGTTCTACACCACCAAGCCTGACGGGAAGGGCACCGGGCTCGGGCTCGCCATCTGCAAGGAGATCGCGCGCGCGCTGCGTGGCCGCATCGACGTGGAGAGCGAGCCGGGCAAAGGTTCCGCGTTCACCGTCCGCTTTCCGGAGGCCGACGCGCACGCCGCCTGAGCGTCCGCTATCCTTTTCCCATGTCTGAACCCGCGCGCATCCTGGTGGTGGACGACGATGGCGCCTCGCGCTCGCTGATGGCGCAGATCCTCGCGGAGGACGGGCACGGCGTTCTCGCCTGCGCCGACGGGGCGGAGGCGGTGGAGCGGCTGGAGCGCGACGGCGAGTTCGACGCGGTGGTCAGCGACATCCGCATGCGGGATGTGGACGGCCTGGAGGTGCTCGACTGGGTCCACAAGCATGCGCCGGAGACGCCGGTGCTGCTGGTCACGGCGTTCGGGAACATCGATGGCGCGGTGGAGGCGATCCGCCGCGGCGCCTACGATTACATCTCCAAGCCGTACGACGTGAACGCGATCAAGCTGGTGGTGGCCCGGGCGCTGCGGCACCGGCGGCTCGCCACCGAGAACAGACGGCTCAAGCGGGAGATCCGCGAGAAGTACGCGCTCGCGAACGTGGTCGGCCGCAGTGAAAGCATGCTGCAGGTCTACAAGACCGCCGCGCGGGTGGCGCTCACCGACGCGACCGTGCTTGTCGTCGGAGAGAGCGGAACCGGCAAGGAGCTGGTGGCACGCGCCATCCACTCCAGTAGCGCGCGGGCAGCGGGGCCTTTCATCGCCGTCGACTGCGGCGCCATCGCGGAAGGGGTGCTCGAGAGCGAGCTGTTCGGGCATGCGCGCGGCAGCTTCACCGGCGCGACCGGGGCGCGCCGCGGGCTGTTCGAGGAAGCGACCGGTGGGACGCTTTTCCTCGACGAGGTCGGAGACATCGGCGCCCGCATCCAGGGTCAGCTCCTGCGGGTGCTTCAGGAGGGGGAGATTCGCCGGGTCGGCGAGAGCGCCCCCATCCGGGTGGACACCCGGGTCGTCGCCGCCACCAACAAGGATCTGGCCGAGGCGGTGAAGGCCGGCAGGTTCCGCGAAGACCTTTTCTACCGGCTGAACGTCGTGACCATCCGCATCCCCCCACTGCGGGAACGTCGCGAGGACATCCCGCTGCTCGCCGAGCACTTCGCGGCTAGGCACGCTGGCGAGCGAGGGGCCTCGCTGACCACCGAGGCTCGCGAGGCGCTTCTCCTTTGGGATTGGCCGGGAAACGTGCGCGAGCTGGACAACGCCGTTGCGCGGGCGCTGGCGCTCAACCCCGGCGGAACCATCCTGCCCGAAGACCTGCCCGAGGCGGTCCGGGAGCGCTGGCGACCGCAGCGGGCCATCCCGACGAAGACGGTCGCCACGGTAGCGGCGGCCCCCGTGGCAGCTTTACCGGACCCGCTGATCGGGGATCACCCCACCCTGGATGAGCTCAGCCGCCGCTACGCTGAGCGCGTCTTGCGCGAAGCCGGCGGCAACAAGACCCGTGCGGCGGAGGCGCTGGGCATCGATCGGAAAACCCTTTCCCGCCTGTTGCGCGAGGAGTAGGCGATTCCTGTTCTCCTGGCGGACAGTTCGGCAATTTCGTCGGCCTTTCCTGTCGGTTCCCTGACAAGGGCTGAGGGTGCGAATAGCGCCCACATCAGTAATTCCGGGTATTTGGCTTTCGGCGCAAAGCTGGCAGGCTGAATGCATCGAATCGTGGGCGTGACCTACCCGAGGACGCACATGAACGGACAGCCCCGCGATCAGAACGAGCGGCTCGAGCGGATCCAGCTCATCGGCCGCGTCCAACTCGCCTACGAGCAGCTCAAGGAGACGATGCAGCGCTATCGCGACGACTCGCCGCGCGCGCGCGCCGCCATCGCCGCTGCGAAGCGCCGGCTCGCGCTCCTGAACCGCGCGCTGGCCATCATCGCTCTCGAGGCCGCTCAGCAGCCGGCGTAAAAGACCGCACGGCTTCGGCGGCTTCGTAGAGCTCGGTGAAAGGGATGCACGCCATGCGCTGCTCCCTGCAGTACCCGTGCAGATAGCTGTCCTCGAGCGCGTACGTCTGGTCTGCGAATTGAGCGAGGCAGCGGTCCGCGAATCCGTCCCCGATCCCGATCACGTACTTCGCCCCGGTGCGCCGTGCTTCCGCGACCACCACGCGCTTGCACGAGCCGCAGACGTGGCAGCCCGCCGCGCGTGATTCCGCGTCGGTCGGGTAGCTGACACGCAGTCCCTCTGGTGAGAATTCCGCCAGGTTGGCGCGGATCCGCACGTGCTCGCGCAGATCGGCTGGCAGATGCGCGGCGAGCACGGCTTCGACGTATTGCCGCAATCCGCCGGAAGCGAGAAAGAAGGGCGCGCCGCGATCGCGCGCGGCAGCCACCAGCTCGACGAATCCGGGCCGGATCTTCGCTGCCGTCAGCGCAAACGCGATCACCTCCGCCTCGGGAGCCCGGACCGGCGTGTAGATGCTCTGGATGATCGCCCGGGTGGTGAGCTTGCCCTCGAGAAAGAGCTTCTTCTGCAGGGCGAGGTAATCCGTTCCGCAGAAATGCCGGCTGATCTCGTCACCGATGTCGAGGACTGTCGCCGTCCCGTCGAAGTCGCAAACCACCGCCAGATCAGCCACGGCGCGCTTGTAAGCGGGGGCACGGGGCAGGCGCAAGCGCGGCCGTGTTCTCGACGCTCGGCCGCTCCCTGCAAGGATCGCTGGGCGGCATCGCGGTACACTCCAAGGCGTGAACCTGACTGATGCCGAACTGTTCCAGGAAGCCGCGCGCAGGAGCGCGGCGAGGGAGCCGTTCGTGCTCTGCACGGTGACGGCGACGGCCCGCTCGGCGCCGCGCGATGCGGGCGCGAAGATGATCGTGTCCGCGGATGGAGCGATCAGCGGAAGCGTCGGCGGCGGACCGCTCGAGGCCGTGGTGATCCAGGAAGCCGTCCGGCTTCTCGAAGAAGGCTCGGGCTCCTGCGAGCGCAGGTATGCGCTCACCACCGCCGGGGATGCGGCGGAACCGATTCCGCCGGGCGGCGCGGTCCCGGATGAGCTGGGAATGAAGTGCGGGGGAGAAGTGACTGTGTTCCTCGACGTGCTTCGTCCGCTGCCGCGGCTGGTCCTCTACGGCGCCGGCCACGTCGGAGAGCGGGTGGCGAACATCGCCGCAGAGATCGGCCTCGACACGGCCGTCTTCGACGACCGGGAGAAGTTCGCCACCCGCGAGCGCTTCCCGCGCGCCGGCGACGTGCGTTGCGCCGATCTTTCGCAGGACCCGCTCGGCGGCCTCTCCCCGGGGCCGGCCGACTTCGTGGTGATCCTCACCCGCTGCCACGCGCTCGACGAGGCGGTCCTCGAGGCTGCCCTCCGCACGCCGGCGCGGTACATCGGGCTGATCGGCAGCCGGCGGAAGATCGCCCTGATCCTCCGGAGCATCGCGAAGCGGCTCGGCCGCGACCCGCGCGACGATCCGCGGCTGCACGCGCCTATCGGGCTGCGTCTCGGCAACAAGACGCCGGGCGAGATCGCCATCTCCATCCTCGCCGAGATCCTGCTGCTGAAGAGCGACGGAGTCCTCGCCCACTCCCGCCTGCCCCCGAAGGACTCCCTGCGCGTACGTGCCTGAGAGCACGCCCGATTCGCTTTTTGACATCTGTACGCCTGTTCACTTAGGGTGAGCGGTGATGCCTGACGAGACCGCTCTCGCCCAGCAGGAGCCTTTGCAGCCTGCGGTGCGCAGATATGCCCTGAAGACGTCTGCGCCAGTCCGCAAGGGCCTGGTCGACTACGACCGGGATCTCTCCGACGAGCAGCGCGCGGTGGCACTCTGCGATGCGCGTCCCACGCTGGTGATCGCCGGCGCCGGCTCAGGAAAGACGCGGGCGCTGACGTATCGCGTGGCGCACCTGCTCGAGACCGGAACTCCGCCGGAGAAGATCCTGCTGCTGACGTTCACCAACAAGGCGGCGCGGGAGATGATGGCGCGCGTCGGCCAGCTCTGCCGGGTGGAGACGCGCAGGATGTGGGGCGGCACGTTCCATCACGTCGCCCACGGGCTCCTGCGGGAGCACGCCTCGCGCCTCGGCTACGCCGATCGGTTCGGGCTGCTCGATCGCGAGGACGCCAAGGAGGTGATGGCGAGCGCCACCGCCGACCTCGGGTATGGCGTCGGGCAGCGCCGGTTTCCCCGGGCCGACGCGCTGATCGATCTGTACTCGACCGCCGTCAACACGCAGCGGCCGTTGACGGAGGTGATCGCGGCGGAGGCGCCACAGTTCGTCGCGCTGGAAGAGGAGATCCTGCGTGTCGCCCGCCGCTTCGCGGAGCGCAAGGCGCAGATGAACGCGATGGACTTCGACGACCTGCTCCTGAACTGGAAACGGCTGCTCGTCGAGGTACCGGCCGCGCGCGAGAGCATCTGCCGGCGGTTTTCCGCGGTGCTGGTCGACGAGTACCAGGATACCAACCGCCTGCAGGGCGAGATCGTCGACGTCACCGCGGCGCCGCATGGGAACCTGCTGGTCGTCGGCGACGATGCGCAGAGCATCTACGCCTTCCGCGGCGCGCACTTCGAGAACATCCTCAAGTTCCCCGAACGCCATCCGCAATGCCAGGAGCTACGCCTGCTCACGAACTACCGCAGCACGCCGCCGATCCTCGCGCTGGCGAACGCGTCCATCTCCTGCAATCGCAAGCAGTTCCAGAAGGAGCTGCGCGCCCACCGCGAAGGAGGGGTGCTGCCGGCCTTGGTGCCTTTGCGCGACGTGCATCAGCAGGCTGCAGATGGAGCTGGCGCGGCGCGGGATTCCCTTCCTGGTGCGCGCCGGCGTGCGGTTCTTCGAGCAGGCGCACATCAAGGACGTGCTCGCGCACCTCAAGTTCATCCAGAACCCGCAGGACGAGCTCTCGTTCAAGCGCGTCGTCAAGCTGGTGCCCGGGATCGGCGCCGCCAGCGCGGACGCGCTCTGGGCGCAGGTCGAGCAGTGGCTGCGCATGGGCCGCGACGCGCGCACGCACCTCGATTCGCTCGCGCAGCTGGTGCCGCCCAAAGCGCGCCCCGGACTGCAGGCGCTCGGCGGTGCGCTGCAGACGCTGGTGGCGATGCGCTCGCAACCGAGCGAGATGATCCGCTGCGTCCTGCATGAGGGCGGTTACGGCGAGGCGCTGAAGCAGCGGTACGCCAACGCGCAGGCCCGCCACGACGATGTCCTGCAGCTCGCGGACTACGCGTTGCAGGCGGAATCGCTGGAGCAGCTCCTCGCGGATCTGACGCTGCTCGATTCACTGGAGGCGGAGGACGTGGTCGAAGGCGCAGAGCCCGACGAGAAGCTCACCCTCTCCAGCGTGCACCAGGCGAAGGGCCTGGAGTGGCGCGCGGTATTCCTGATCTGGCTCGCGGACGGTCGTTTTCCCAGCGCGCCGGCGCTGCGCGTACCCGATGGAGAGGAAGAGGAGCGGCGCTTGTTCTACGTCGCCGTCACGCGCGCCAAGGACGAGCTGTACCTGACGTATCCGATGATGCAGGAGGAGCGCGACCAGGCGCGGCTGCTCTTGCGCCCGAGCCGCTTTCTCGACGAGCTGCCCGCGGGCCCGCCGCCGTACGAGAAGTGGAGCATCGAACTGGCGCCGCGGCCGGAATTGCTCGAAGAGTAGGCCATGGAAGGGGCTCCCCGGCAGGGGCTTGGATCTTTCTTCCGCGCTCTGATGGATTTCGTCGGCGAGCGCGGCCTCCGGGAGCAGGTGCGGGCCAGCGTCTCTGCCACGACCCGGGCGACCATCGACGACCCGCCGCGGGTGCTGAGCTTCATCCCTTCGACGCCGATCGACGACATCGAGTCCGTGCTGCAGAAGCTGGTCGGCGACGACGGTCTGGCGGAGTGCGGCATGGCTTGCGCCCGGCCCTTGGGCTGGACCATGCTGCAGCCGATCATCCGGATGGCGTTCATCGTCTTCGGGCAGTCGCCGGAGCCGATCTTCGCCAACCTGGATCGTTTCTTCTCCATGGTCACCCGCGGCATCACGTTTTCTTGGCAGCCGGGCGACAAGGGGGGCTCGGTCCTGACCCGTTTCGACGGCGAGGACACGCCCGAGGCAGCCTTCCATGTGCTGCGGGGCACCTTGCTGTTTGTTTACGAACTGTCGGGAACGGTGGGAGAGGTGGGACTTCCGCAGGTGGTGGAATCGACGCCCGCGGGTGTAACTGTGCGTTACGACGTTCGTTGGCACTAGGGGTTTTGTTGCGTCGCGGATGCCGTGCGCCGTAGCATCGAGTGAGCTTCATGCCCGCCGAAAAGCCCATCATGCTCGGCATCGACCTGGGCACCACCAACACGTGCGTCGCCTATGTACGCAACAAGGTCGCCCGGGTGGTCCCGAGCGACAAAGGGTCGCTCATCCTACCCAGCGTGGTGGCGATGAGCGAGAAGGGGGATCTGCTGGTCGGCAACGTGGCGAAGGACCAGATGGTGGTCAACCCGCGCAACACCATCTATGGCGCCAAGCGCCTCATCGGGCGCCAGTACAACTCGAAGGTCGTCCAGGACATCAAGCACTACTTCTCCTACGAGATCGTCGAGGGCCCGAACGGCGAGGCCGCGGTGGTGCTGGCCGGGAAGGTGTACTCGCTCCCGCAGATCAGCGCATTCGTGCTCCAGCACTGCAAGCGCGTCGCCGAGGCGACGCTCGGGCAGGAGATCACGGAAGCGATCATCTCGGTTCCCGCCTACTACAACGACAACCAGCGCAACGCGGTGAAGGAAGCCGGTCTGCTCGCCGGCTTCAACGTCAAGCGGATCGTCAACGAGCCCACCGCCGCGGCGCTCGCCTACGGCCTCAACCGCGGGTTCGACCACAAGGTCCTCGTCTACGACCTGGGCGGCGGCACGTTCGACGTCTCCGTCCTGCAGCTCCATGGCAACGTGATGGAGGTGCTGGCGACCGGCGGCGACACCTTCCTCGGCGGCGTCGACTTCGACAACCGCATCATCGACTTCGTCCTCGAGGAGTTCCGCAACCAGACGAAGATCGACCTGACCCAGTCGCCGATCGCCATGCAGCGGATCAAGAACGGCGCCGAGGCGGCGAAGATCGACCTCTCGCTGCTCAGCAACGTGGTGATCGAGCTGCCCTACGTCTCCGAGCGCAAGGGCAAACCGGTCGACCTGCGTATCCCGGTCTCGCGGGAGCGGATCAACGCGCTGGTGATGGATCTGGTCGACAAGTCGTTCCAGATCGTGGAGCGCGTGCTCGGCGAGAAGAACCTGAACCGCGGCGACATCCAGGAGGTGCTGCTGGTCGGCGGACAGACGCGCATGCCGCTGGTGCAGGGCAAGGCGCACCAGTTCTTCGGAAAGCCGCCGCGCAAGGGCGTCCACCCGGACGAATCGGTGGCCCTCGGCGCCGCGCTGCTCGCGGAGTCGATGCAGGAGATCGACTCGGTCACGCTGGTCGACGCCCTGAGCATGCCGATCGGGTTCGCCATGCCCGGCGGGCGCTTCCGCAAGGTGATCGAGAAGAATACCCAGATCCCTTCGAAGAGCAGCTTCCGCCTGCCGCCGGCGCGCGACGGCAGGGGGCTCGAGCTCGACATCTTCCAGGGCGACAGCGACCGCATCATCGACAACGAGTACCTCGGCACCCTCAAGTTTCCGGCGGAGGTGGCGGGGCAGCGCGTGAACTTCGTGCTCGACGAGGAGTGCCTGCTGCACGTGACGATCGAGAGCGCCAGCGGCCAGATGCGCGAGCTCACGCTGGCGACGAAGGACACGCCCGAGGCGCTCAAGGTCGCCTGGCAGGAAGAGACCGAGCGCCGCCGCATCGCCGCGGAACGGCAAGCATTGACTCCCGAGGAGCAATCGCGCGGCTTGTTCGCGTCGATCCGCAAAGTCTTCGGCGGTCAATGAAGTTCCCCTCACGGGAGTGGTGCGAGGCGGCCGCCGCCGCGCTGGTGCGCGATCCGGCCGTGACGGCGGCGATCGCGGACTTCGGACCAGTGGCCGTCGGAGTGGTGATCCAGCGGGGCGCGCGGCTGCCCAGCGACTTCTGCGTGCTGGCGCGGCTTCACCCGGGCCGGCCGGCGAAGCTCTCCTATCCCGAGGATGAGGACGAGCTGGAGGAGCTCGATCCCGACTACATCGCCTGGGCGCCTTATGCCGTGTGCCGGAAGCTGCTGCAGCAGGCCATCGCCGGCGAGCGGGCCGATCCGGTGCGCGCGATCCTCGAGCGCAAGATCCGGCTGCGCGGCGATCTGCAGAAGCTCGTGAAGTACTCCGGCCGGCATCAGGCAGCTGGGCTGGAGGCCATCCGCGCGGTCCCGACGGAATTCGTGTAAACAGCCTGGCCATGGCTCCCAAGACGCTGCGCGAGCGCGCCGCCGAGCTCGGCATGAAGGCGATGGGCAAGCTCTTCGAGGATCCGCGGCGCGCGGAGGCGATCGCGGCGGCGATCGGCGGGCTGCAGCGAGCGAAGCAGGCGCTCGACGAGGCGCAAGAGAAAGCGCTGCGCGCGGCGGGGCTGGTGACCCGCGAGGATTTCAAGGGAGCAGGAAAGAGGATCTCGGCGCTGAAGCGGCGCGTGCGGGAGCTGTCGGAGGACCTGGATCAGCTGATCCAGCAGCAGAAGAAATAGCGGAGGCGCGGATGCGCTGGACGGGCTTGATCGTCGCGATCGCGTGCACGCACTCGCAGCCGCCTCCGGCACCGCT
>VBKQ01000345.1 GCA_005879505.1 Deltaproteobacteria bacterium | reverse complement strand
CTTCAACGAGGAGGAGTACCGCAGGATCATCGCCGGGCTGCCATGAGCGTGCCCGGCCCGCTCTGTTCTTCTGATCTGGATCGCCGTTCTGGCCCGGCACGGAAGTGGTGGAAGAGGAGCTGTGCCGGATCGCACGAGGAAGCGATCGAGATCAGCTACCAGGATCAGCGGCCGGGCCAGTCGTTCATCGGTAAAAGCACCGCTTCGCGCAGCGCCGCGTGCCGCAGCTTCGCGATGTCCTGGTAAGCGGGATCGGCCTGCATCTGCACGTACGCTGTCCGGTTGGGATATCGCACCAGCACGACGGCGTCCCAGGCCTGGCCCTCGCCGGCAACCAGCGGCTCCACGCACTCGCCGCCGTAGATCAACTGGGCGCCGAGGGACCTCAGGATCGGCTGGACCTGCACTGAGTACTGCAGATATCGGTCGCGCCCGCCTTCAGCGAACCGGAGCAGCTGGACCAGCACGAACGGCCGCCCGTCGTCGCCGCGGCGAAAGCGTTCCAGCTCGCCGCTGCTCGCCTCGATGGCCATGGCGGGTCGATCTACCACGCGGCGGCGCTCTCAGCGCAACCGCGGTGCAGCACACCGCGCTTGCGCCGGCGCGCGCTAGGGGCCTACGCTATTGCCTGTTCGCCCCATTTTCCACCGTGCTACAGTCCTCACCGGACAGGGCGCGGGGGCCTGGCATGCGCCTGCTGGCAAAGTTCAGCCTGATCTTCGCGATCGTATTCGGTCTCGGTCTCACTGCCGCGGCCTTCCTCTTCCACGACTCCCTGCAGCGGAGCGCGCGCGAGCAAGTCCTCCATGAAGCGCAGATCATGATGGAAACCGCGCTTGCCATGCGGAACTACACCACCGAGCAGATCCGGCCGGTGATGAACGAGATCTCCCAGCCGTACGACGCGCACGCGGTCGACCCGATCAGCCGCATCTGCGCCCGGGAAGCGGCGGCGAGGCGCGTCTTCCGTCCACAGACGGTCCCCGCCTTTGCAGCCACCGAGATCTTCAACTACTTGCGCAAGAAGTATCCCGACTACTTCTACAAGGAAGCCTCGCTGAACCCGACCAACCCGCGCAATCGCGTCGTCGATTGGGAAGAGGACATCCTGAACGTCTTCCGCAACCGTCCTGACCTGGCGCTGCTCGACGGCGAGCGCATGACGCCGCTCGGTAAATCGCTGTTCCTCGCCCGCCCCATGAGGGCCGCCAAGTCATGCCTCGAGTGCCACGCGACGCCGGGCGAGGCGCCGCCGGACATGGTGAAGCTCTACGGTCCCGCGAATGGATTCGGGTGGAGGGAGAACGAGATCATCGCGGCGCAGATCGTCTCGGTCCCCGTGTCGCTGCCGGTGCAGATGGCGAATCGGTCGTTCCGCCGGCTGCTCGAATCGTTGGTCGCCGTCGGCATCCTGACCTTGCTCGTGCTCGATGTCCTCCTCTACTTCACGGTGGTCCGCCCCGTCAGTCGCTTCGCCAAGCGCGCGGACGAGATCAGCAGGGGACAGATGGAGGTGCCGGAGCTGCCCGTGAAAGGACGCGACGAGATCTCCATCCTTGCCGCGTCGTTCAACCGGATGCACCGCAGTCTGGTGGCGGCCATGAAGATGCTGGAGCAGCAGAAATGAGCATGGAGCTCAGGGAGAAACGGCCGTGAGCCGCAGCGGCGCGGGCGACGAGATCCGGACCGGTACCCTCAGCGCCGCGATGCGGGCGGCGGACGGCATTCGCCCGGGAGCTCTGTCAGAGGTGCTACAGGAGGTGGGGCGCCAGCCGGACCCCGCGCAGGGAATGGGCTGGCCGACCGCGCTCGAGCCGGGAGCAGTGATCGGCCGATTCGAGCTGCTGCGTGAGGTCGGGCAGGGGGGCTTCGGGGTGGTGTACGAAGCGCGCGACCGCGAGTTGGGACGGCTCGTTGCCTTCAAGGCGGTGCGCCCCGGGCCGAGACGGGCAGTGCGCGAGGAGCGGCTGCTCTGCGAGGCGGAGACCGCGGCGCGGCTCTCGCACCCGAACATCGTGACGCTGTTCGACGCCGGCCGCGCGCCGCAAGGGCCCTATCTGGTCATGGAGCTGCTCCGCGGATGTACGCTGGCGCGCCGGCCGGATCCGGGTCCCCTTCCGCTGCGCGAGGCGCTGCGCATCGCCATCGAGGTTGCGAAGGGCCTGGCGCACGCGCATGCGCACGGGGTGGTCCACCGCGATCTCACGCCGGGCAACATCTTCCTTTGCGAGGACGGGCAGGTGAAAGTGCTCGACCTGGGGCTCGCCCACGCTTTCGGCCATCGCAAGATCGACGGGGGGACGCCTTCGTACATGGCGCCGGAGCAGCGCCGGGGCGCACCCGAAGACGAGCGGACCGACGTGTTCGCCATGGGAGTGATCCTGGTCGAGATGCTCACCGGCGAGCTTCCGTTCCCCGCGGACGGGGGAAAGTCGCTGCCGGAGTCGGCGACGGCGCCGGGGGTCGACGTGCCCGGGCACCCTGCGTTTTCCCAGCTCGTCGCGCAGATGCTCTCCATCGATCCGGTCCATCGGCCGCGCGATGCCGTCGAGGTGCTCGCCGCGCTCACCGTCTTCGCCGAGGAGGCCGAGCGGGAGCGGACGGCGGACCTCCGGCCTCGACCAGCGCTGCATCGCCGGCTGACGAAGCGGTCTGGCGACCAGGCGAAGTCGGAGCGCACTTGTGTGTGCACCGTTCTCGCCACGGAGATCGTCCGGTACTCCGAGCAATCCGTGGAGATCCAGGCCGGCTGGAAGGCGCGATTCAATGCGCGTCTGGCCGCGTCGATCCGGGAGGTGCCCGAGGCCGATCGCGTGCTCCTGGACTCCGGCGGTAACGTCGCCGTCTGCTTCCTGGGCGATCCCGAGGCGGCGATCTCCGGCGCGTTGAGCCTGCTCGGATCGGTCGCGCGCGAGGACACTCCCAGCGGTGGCATGCGCCTTCGCGCCGGCCTGCACCTCGGTCCGGTCAAGCTGGTGAAGGACATCAATGGCAACCTGAACGCGCTCGGCGAGGGCCTTTCGGTCGCGCAGAGGACGATGGCCTTCGCCCACGAGAACCAGGTCCTCGCCTCTCGCTCTTTCCACGAAGTCGCCAGCTGCCTTTCCGCGGCGTACCGGCCGCTGTTCGCGCAGGTCGGGATCCGGCGAGACGAGCTGATGCGTGAGCACGCTCTCTATGAGCTTCGCCTCCCCGGAGCGGCGACACGCGGGCCCGACGCGACCCGGTCGTTGAGCGAGGAATCGGCGCTCGCCCCCATGCCGGCGCTGGATGCTTCCTGGCAGGCAGTGATCGAGCGCCGCGCGGCACAAATTCTTGGTCCCATCGCTCACCACCTGGCGAGGACGGTCGGGGCGCGGGCGTCGAATCCGCGCGAGCTGGCCGAGGCGCTTGCGGCATTCATGCTGCAGTCGGACGAGCGCCTGGCGTTCCTTCGCTCGTGGTATGTTGGCCGCGAAACAGAGCAGGGGGTCTCAAATGCCGACCTACGTCACGCTGCTGAAGTACGCGGACGTCAGAGAATGCCCACTCGGAGGAGGAGCTGTACGATCTGCTCGCGAGGCAGATCGACTCTCCCAAGGACCGCGCGGCCTTCCGGGAAAGGGGTCCCGCGGCGGGTCAGCGTCATTGACGACGCCAGGAGGCCGGGCGCCACACCAGGTCAGCGGATGAACGACGCCGGATCGATCTCGAATCGGCGCAGCCAGCGCTGCACCTGCGTGCGCGCCTTGCCCATCGTCCGCGCGGCCGCGGTGACGTTTCCGCCGTTGGCGCGCAGCAGCTCGATGAGCTGCTCGCGAAGGCGTCGGTCCGCCTCGCGCAGACCCTCCGGGGCAACCCCTTGGGGTGGGGCCGCCGGCTTGGGCGCATCGAAAAGCGTTTCGCGCAGATGCTCGAGCTCCACTCGCCCGTCGCGCGCCAGGAGCACCGCGCTCGCCAGGCACTTCTCCAGCTCCCGCACGTTGAGCGGCCAGCTGTGGAGCAGCAGGGCGCGGGCGGCGTCGGCGGAGAAGATCAGGTCGCGGGCCATCTCGCCGGTCTTTGCCATCAACGCCGAGAGGATCAGCCCGAAGTCCTCGCGCCGCTCGCGCAACGCGGGCAGCATGATCCTGGCGCCGTCGAGGCGGGCGAGCAGATCGCGCCGGAAGCGGTCCTGTGCGGCGAGCGCGCCGAGATCGCGGTGGGTGGCCGCGACCACCCGCAGATCCACCTTCACCGGCCGCGTTCCTCCAACGGGGAGCACCTCGCTCTCCTGCAGCACGCGCAAGAGCGCCGCCTGGGCGGCCAAAGGCAGGTCGCCGATCTCGTCGAGCAGCAGCGTTCCGTGCTCGCTGCTGCGCACGAGCCCTGGGCGATCCTCCAAGGCGCCGGAGAAGGCGCCCTTGCGGTATCCGAACAGCTCGGACTCGACGAGGTTGGGCGCGATTGCCCCGCAGTTCACGGCCACGAACGGGCCGGGACGACCCGAGAGCTGGTGGATGGCCGAGGCGATCAGTTCCTTGCCGGTGCCGGTCTGGCCGGAAACCAGTACCGGCACCTGCGAATGCGCGAAGGTCGCCACACGCTCCAGTTCGAGGGCGAACGCGGGCGAGAGTGATGCCATCCCGCGCGCCAGCGGCTTCAGCGCGCGCTGCTCGAGGAGCGCAGGCTCCGCGCTTGGAAGCGCCTCGCGGAAGACGAAGAAGCTGTGCCCCAGCTCGACCAGCGCGCCGTCGGCCAGCGGAGAGGTGGTCACGCGCTTGCCATCGACGAACGTACCGTTCTTGGAGCCGGCGTCTTCGATCATCCACGCCCCGAGCACCCGCTGCAGCCGCGCGTGCCTGGAGGACATGCGGCCGTCGGGGAGGG
>VBKQ01000016.1 GCA_005879505.1 Deltaproteobacteria bacterium | reverse complement strand
TCCTTTTCCAACCGGCGGACGATCTCCGCGAATCTGCGCGCGCGGTCTGCTTTCGATTCGCGGGCCACCGCGGACGCGTTTATCATGGGCTGGCCCGAGGGAGCGGGAATCATCCGGCGGGCAAAGCGCACGGCGCGGAGCATCCAATGGACCTCATCGATCTTCGCAGCGACACCGTCACCCGCCCGACCGCCGGAATGCGCAAGGCCATGGCGGCCGCGGAAGTGGGCGACGACGTCTACGGCGAGGACCCGACCATCAATGTGCTGCAAGACCGCGTCGCGGCGCTGCTGGGCAAGGAAGCGGCCGTGTGGGTGCCCACCGGGACGATGGCGAACCAGATCGCGCTCGGCTCTCTCGCGGGGATGGGCGACGAGATCATCTGCGACCGGAGCAGCCACGTCGTCAATTACGAGGGCGGCGCCATCTCGGCGCTCTGGGGCGTGCAGAGCCTGGTCGTGGACGGTCCCCGCGGGATCTTCACCGCCGAGGCGGTGAAGGCCGCGCTTCGCTCTGGCCAGACCGACCACGATCCGCGCCAGAAGGCGGTCGCGATCGAGAACACGCACAACCGCGGCGGGGGGAGCATCTGGCCGCTGGCGCAGATGGAGGCGGTCGCGGACGTTGCGCACGGCGCCGGCCTCGCCGTGCATCTCGACGGCGCGCGCATCTGGAACGCGCACGTGGCGACCGGGATTGCGCTGCAGAAATGGTGCGAGAGGGCCGACACCGTGTCGGTGTGCCTGAGCAAGGGGCTGGGCGCTCCCGCCGGATCCCTCGTCGCCACCACGCGCGAGCGGGTCAAGATGGTCCGCCGGCTGCGAAAGCGGGTGGGAGGTGGGCTGCGCCAGGCAGGGGTGCTCGGGGCGGCGGGAATGTACGCGCTCGACCACCATCTGCAGCGGCTCGCCGAGGACCACGAAAGCGCGAAAAAACTCGCCGCCATGGTGCCTTTCGCCTGGCACGGGCCGCAGACGAACATCCTGCTCGCCGACGTCCAGAACGCGCCCGCGCTCGTCGAGGCGGCCCGGAAGGAGGGCGTCCTGATCAATGCCGTGAGCGGCACGCGCATCCGCGCCGTGACCCACCTGGACTTCCATCTGGACCAGGTCGAAGAGGCCGCTGCGCGCCTGCGCCGGGCGGCGGAGCGCGTCTAGAACACATTTCATCAACCCGTGCTGGCGCGGTTTGCGCTCGAGCGCCGTCGCCAAGCCGCCTTGGGCAGCCGCGACGAATCATCTGGTAGAATTCTCCTGATGGAGACGCTGGAAGCAGCCGCGCCCGCAGGCACGCCGAAGTTCGTCTCCGATCTCGACACGCTGATCCGCGCCCGCTATCCGCTCATCTATCTGGTGAGCTGGGAGGAGCAGCGCCTCGACGCCATCCTCCAGGACGTCGCCCAGACGCACGGGAAGGCCCTTCTGCAGTGGTCGGTGACCCGAGGGCTGCGGCGCATGTCCGGCGCGCGCACGATGGCCATCAGCGAGCAGTCGCGCGACCCGGTCGAAGCGCTGGCGGCGATCGCGAAGCTCACCGAGCCGTCGCTGGTGGTGCTCAAGGACTTCCACCCTTTCCTCGACGCGCCTCCCGTGGTGCGGGCGATGCGCGAGCTCGCGCAGGACCTCAAGTCCACGTACACCACGGTGATCCTGCTCGCGCCGGTGCTGACCATCCCGGTGGAGCTGGAGAAGGAAGTCTCGGTCCTCGACGTTCCCCTGCCTTCGTTCCGCGACCTGTTCCAGCTGCTCAGGGAGATCGTCACGGTCGTGCGCCGGGGAAACAAGGCGCGCGTGGAGCTGACCAAGGACCAGGCCGAGCAGATCATCAAGGCCGCGCAGGGGCTGACCCTGAGCGAGGCGGAGAACGCCTTCGCCAAGGCCATCGCCAACGACGGCGTGCTCGACAAGGACGACATCCGCCTGGTCCTCGAGGAGAAGCGCCAGGTGGTGCGCAAGAGCGGCCTGCTCGAGTTCGTCGGCATGGAGCAGGAGCTGGCCCACGTCGGCGGCCTCGACGAGCTGAAAGGCTGGCTGAACGGGAGGACGGGCGCGTTCAGCGAGCCCGCGCGCAAGTTCGGGCTGCCCGCGCCCAAGGGGCTCCTGCTCCTCGGCGTGCAGGGCTGCGGCAAGAGCCTGACGGCGAAAGCGATCGCCTCGGTATGGTCCCTGCCGCTCTTGCGCCTGGACCTGGGGAGGATCTTCTCCTCGCTGATCGGATCTTCCGAGGAGAACCTGCGCCGCGCCATCCGGGTGGCGGAGAGCGTCTCGCCGGCCGTGGTCTGGATCGACGAGATCGAGAAGGGCCTGGCGGGAAATGCCGGCGCGGCTGTCACCGACTCCGGCGTCTCCGCCCGGGTCTTCGGATCCCTGCTCACCTGGCTGCAGGAGAAGACCGCGCCGGTGTTCGTGGTGGCGACGGCCAACCGCATCGATGCGCTGCCGCCCGAGCTGCTGCGCAAGGGGCGGTTCGACGAGATCTTCTTCATCGATCTGCCCAGCGCGGCGGAACGGCGGGAGATCTTCCGCATCCACATCGCGCGGCGGGAGCGCGACCCGGCGGCGTTCGACCTCGACGCGCTCTCCACCGCTGCCGAGGGGTTCTCCGGATCGGAGATCGAGCAGGCAGTGATCGCCGGACTCTACTACGCGTTCGGCGAGCAGACCGAGCTGCGGCACGCGCACGTGCTGAAGGCGGTGGAGGAGGCGTTTCCGCTCTCCGCCACCATGGGCGAGGAGATCTCGCGGCTGCGCGAATGGTCGAAGAACCGGACGCGGCCCGCGTCCGCGGCGCAGCGGCTGGCGGTGGCCGGCTGATGGCCGGACGGCTGACGCGCTTCCTCAAGCTCGAACGCCCGCGGCGCCCCGACGAGGCGCCACACCACGAGGTGGCAACCACAGCGCGATTCACCGGCCCGCCGTCGGGAATGGCCCTGGAGATGGACCACGGCGAGCAGCCTTTCTTGCGCTGCCCGCGATGCGAGGCGGACAACACGCGCTATGCGGACCGGTGCGTGAATTGCCAGGCGCCGCTCGTCGGCGACGACGTGCGCGCCTGGAACGAGAGACTGTGGGCGGAGCGGCAGGCGCAGCGCGCGCGGGAGCATGCCGCGCGACAAGAAAGCCGCTCCGAGCAGGAGTTGCTGCAGCAGAACCGCATGCTGGGCGAGGCGCTGGCTCGAGAGGTCGGGGAGCGCGAGCGGGCGCGGCTGTCCTGGTGGTGGAGCGGCGGGCTGCGGGATCCGACGCCCATCGGCGTGCGGCTCCTGGGTATGCTTCCGACCACGCGCGCGCGAATCGTCGCGGGCGCGGTGGCCGCGGCCTCTTTCGTCGGGGCAGCGCTGCTGGCGTTTGAAGCGCGCGGGCACCCGAAGCTGCAGATCGCGGGGTTCGTGGTCGGGCTGCTGCTCCTGGTGCTCTTCTCGCCCAACGTGCCGCGCTACCGCCGCTGGTGGTGGTGAGGCCCGTTTCGCTCCCCTCGTCCGAAACGAGAGCCCGGTTTCAGGACGCGCGCGCCGCACCGCCCTCTGACGCGCGCACGGCACGACCTTCGCACAGGCGCGCCCCGTGCATTCCTCCCTCTACTGCGCGGCGATCGCGGGCGCCGGCGCGCGCCTCATCGAGGTGCAGGTGGACCTCGCGCTCGGGCTGCCCGGTTTCCATCTGGTCGGGCTACCGGATCACGCCTGCAACGACGCGCGCACGCGGGTGCTCACGGCCTTGCGCAATGCCGGGTATCAGCTTCCCCAGAAGAAGATCACCGTCAATCTCGCTCCCGGGGAGCTGCGCAAGGAAGGCGCGGGGTTCGATCTGGCCATCGCGCTCGGGATCCTCGCCGCCGCCGGGCTCGTCTCGCTGCCGGACCGCGCGCCGCTGCTTGCGGGGGAGCTGGCATTGTCCGGAGACCTGTTGCCGGTGCGCGGTGTGCTCCCCATCGCGCTCGAGGCGCGCCGGCGCGGGTTCCAGGGCCTGATCGTCCCCGAGCAGAACTCGCCGGAGGGCGCGCTGGTGCAGGGGCTTCGCGTCAATGGGGCGCGAACACTCACCGAGGCTGCCGAGACGTTCTGCGGAATGGGAACCCGCCCTCCCGCCCAGGCGCCCGAGGCGGTTCCGCCAGCCGCCCAACTCGATCTCGCCGACGTCCGGGGACAGGAATCGGCGAAGTGGGCCCTCGAGATCGCCGCCGCCGGGGGCCACAACGCGCTCCTCATCGGACCGCCCGGCGCCGGAAAGACCATGCTGGCCCGCCGGCTGCCCGGCCTGCTTCCCTCGCTCTCCTTCGAGGAGGCAGTGGAGGCGACCTCGATCTGGTCCGTCGCCGGCCGCCTGAACCCGGGGCAGGGTCTGCTCTGCTCGCGTCCCTTCCGGGCGCCGCACCACACCATCTCGGTCGCGGGGCTCGTCGGCGGAGGGTCGCCGCTGCGACCGGGCGAGATCTCGCTCGCGCACCGGGGCGTGCTCTTCATGGACGAGCTTCCGGAGTACGGCCATGCGGCGCTCGAGGCCCTCCGGCAACCCCTGGAAGATGGCGAGATCACGCTGGTGCGCGCCAAGGATCGCGCCACCATGCCGGCGCGCTTCATGCTGCTCGGGGCGATGAACCCCTGCCCTTGCGGCCACGCCTCGGATCCGGAGCCGGATCGCTGCATCTGCACGGTTCCGGCCAAGGAGAGCTACCGCCGCCGCATCTCGGGTCCCATCCTCGACCGGTTCGACCTGCACATCGAGGTGGGAGCGCTGCGGACCAAGGACTTCCTCGGGCTGCCGCAGGGCGAGAGCTCCGCCGTCATTCGCGAGCGCGTCGAGAAGGCCCGCGACGTTCAGCGGCGCCGATTCGCGCAGCACCCCGGCCTTCACTGCAACGCGCAGCTCGGCGGCCCCGCGCTGCGGAAGCTGGTCGACGCCACGGAGGCCGCGCGGTCGCGCCTCGCCAGGTTCATCGACGAGAAGAGCCTCTCCGCCCGCGCCCACGATCGGATCCTGAAGCTCGCGCGCAGCATCGCGGATCTGGAGGCGCGCGGCCGCGTCGAAGAAGCGGACGTGGACGCCGCGCTGCAGCTCCGTTGTCTCGATCGCCCAATGCGGAGCGGGCCCGACATCGGGCGGCTGACATCGCTCCAGCTGGCGCGCAACGCCGCGCTGAACCGCGCCCCGGGCGCATCGTCCGGCGCAATTCTCAGGGAGGGGACATGAGCAAGGTGACGGAGAAGGTGAAGGCCATCTTCGCGGCGATCGGCGCCATCGAGAAGCAGTTCGGGAAAGGCGCTGTGATGCGGCTCGGCGAGGGCGAGATCGCGCAGCCCGTGGCGATCATCCCCAGCGGGTCGGTGGGGCTCGACCTGGCGCTCGGCTGCGGCGGGTATCCGCGGGGTCGCGTCGTCGAGATCTTCGGCCCCGAGAGCTCGGGGAAGACGACGTTGACGCTCCACGCCATCGCGCAGGTGCAGTTGCAAGGCGGCTGTGCGGCGTTCATCGACGCGGAGCACGCGCTCGACGTCACTTACGCCCGCAAGCTCGGGGTCAAGGTCGAAGATCTCTTGATCTCCCAGCCCGACACCGGGGAACAAGCTTTGGAGATCGCGGAGACGTTGGTGCGGTCGGGGGCGGTGGACCTGGTGGTGATCGACTCGGTCGCCGCGCTGGTGCCGAAGGCCGAAATCGAGGGCGAGATGGGCGACGCGCACATGGGTCTGCAGGCGCGCCTCATGTCCCAGGCGCTTCGCAAGCTGACCGCGGTGGTGAGCCGCAACAGCGCGACGGTGATGTTCATCAACCAGATCCGGATGAAGATCGGCGTGGTGTTCGGCTCGCCGGAGACGACCACCGGCGGAAATGCGCTCAAGTTCTACTCCAGCGTCCGCCTGGACATCCGGCGCATCGGCGCCGTCAAGGACGGCGACCAGATGATCGGCAATCGCACCCGGGTGAAGGTGGTGAAGAACAAGCTGGCTCCGCCCTTCCGCGAGGCGGAGTTCGACATTCTCTACGGCGTCGGCATCTCGCGGCCGCACGAGCTGCTCGATCTCGGCGTCGAGCGCGGGCTGATCGAGAAGAGCGGCGCGTGGTTCGAGGCGGGGGGTGAGCGCATCGGGCCCGGCCGCGACAAGGCGGCCGAGGCGCTGCGCAGCACCGGCGCAGTGGCCGACGACCTGGAGCGCAAGCTGCGCGAGGCTGGCCCCGACGCGAAGGCGCCCTCGCCGACCCAGGCGGAGGCTGCGGCATGACCACCCTGCACGAGATCGCGACCATGGAGGTCCAGCGCGCCGCGCGCAACGATCGGTGGTTTTCGCTGCTGCGCATTGCGCCGCTCGGTTGGGCGGCGCTCGCCGGCGAGGTGGAAGCGCTCGCCGGCACGGTGCGGGCGCACTTGAGGCGCACCGATGCCGTGGTGCGCGTCCGCGAGCGGGAGGTGGGGGTCGTGCTGATCGAGGCTGTCGGCGATGCGGTACAGGTGCCCATCGCGCGGGTGCGCGAAGCCCTCGCGCGGCACCTGCCGGACCTGCAAGTGCGGATCGGATGGGCATCGGTAGGGCCGGACCAGCGGGCGACCTGGCAGGAAGCGTGGCGGTGGGCGGGCCAGCTGCTGGTGGCGGACGCGGCGATACCAGCCGCGGCGTGAGGGGGTGGAGCGGGGGCGTGCCGGCCGCGCCCCCACTCCAGTTGGAAACCGTTCACAACCTGTACAGCCTAAAAGCAATACTCACTAAGCCGCCTTCGGCGGCCGCGACTAGTACAGCCGGTTGAAGACCGCCGCTCCCCAGGCGTTCACCGCGACGCCGGCGAGCGCGGCGAGCCAGAACAGGCCGGTGAAGCGGCGGCCGCCGAGCGCGAGCAGCAGGATGAGATAGGGCGTGTAATCGAGCGAGAAACGAAATCCGAACTGGTAGTACCCGCTGTTCTGGTAGAAGAACCCGGGAACGGCCACCAGGGCGACGGTCAGCCAGAGCGCGCGATGAAGGCGCGGTTTCTCCTTCGGCCAGAGCAGGTACAGGAACAGTGGAGTGGTGACGAAGAGGCTCATTCCCTCTCCGTTGAACCCGATCCGGAGCGGATGGAACTGGATCTCCGGCAGCCGCGTGAACGCGTCGTGGAGGTTGCGCTCGAGGAACGCGTAGTGGAAGAGACCGAAGCGCTGGATCTGCGGGTTCACCCGGTTCGCGTAGAGGTGCGAGTGCCCGAACTCGCCGAAACTGCCGAATCGGACGTAGTTCATGTACGCCATGGGAATCGCGACGGCGGCGATCGCCAGCGTATAGGGAACGAGCCTGGGCAGGGCGGCCCGCCAGCGCGCGGGATCCCGCAGCTTGCGCCAGTCGAGCGGGCCGTCCGGGGCGAGCGCTTCAAAGACGAAGAACACGGCGGAGAAGGCGAGCGGGGTGCGGGTGATGGCGGCGCAGGCGATGGCGAGCCCGGCCAGCACCGGATGGCGCGCGCCCAGCGCGGCGTGCAGGTAGAGGAGCGTCAGGGTGACGCCGATGGTTTCGGCGGTGAACCAGACCTCTCCCCGGATCCCGCAGCTCCAGGCCAGGGTACCGAATCCAAAGATCAGCGCGAACGCGACGTGCTCCCATTCCGGGCGCGACGGCTGCAAGCGGCGAAGCAGCCGGTAGAGAAGAGGAACGTTCGCCGCGGCGAAGAAGAGCGTGAATGCCACGTCGTTGAACGAGAGCCCCCATGACGCAACGAAGGGCATCATCAGGACGGCCGGGAACGGCGGAAACGAGACGTACCAGCGTCCGCCCTGGAGCACCCAGTCGTTAAGGTTCGGCGGTTGCGCCACCGTCAGGTACAGCTGTCCGTGGAGGAACGCATCCGCCTGGTAGACGAAGTGCGGCGCGAGCGACTGGTGCGCGAGCAGGCCGTCGCTGGAGAGCGCATAGAGCGCGAGCACGGCGAAGAACAGGACCAGGTCGACGCGGTAGCGCTGCGCCACCTCGCGCCAACCCATGCTCAGGGAACCCTCCCTGGAGCGAGCGCCTCGCGGAGCAACTGTAGCGCGCCGTAGGCGGACTGCAGGCGCACCTGACCCCGGTCGCCGCGATACTTCGCCAGCCGCGCAGTGGTACCCGGCGGTCCCGACAGCGCAAGCCATACGGTTCCGACCGGCTTGTCGGGAGTGCCGCCGTCCGGTCCGGCGATTCCGGTGATGGCGGTGGACCAGGTGGCGCCGGATCGCTGCCGGGCACCCTCCGCCATGGCCCGGACCACCGGCTCGCTGACGGCGCCGTGCTGCTGCAAGAGCTCCCGGGGCACGCCCAGGGCGCTCTCCTTCAGGCCATTCGAATACGTCACGAACGACCCCACCATCCAGCGCGAGCTGCCACCCACCTCCGTGAGCAGCTGCGCGAGCATCCCTCCGGTGCAGCTCTCCGCGCAGCAGATGGTCTGGCCGCGGCGGGCGACGTCCTCTCCGACCGCTTGCGCGAACGTCGCTCCGTCCTGGCCGTAGACGAACGAGCTGAGCACTTCGCGGCACTTGCGCTCCACGCGCGAGAGGTTGGCTTCCGCGGTTGCCGCATCCGGCGCGAGGGCGGAGAGCGAGAGATGGTTCTCCGGATACTTCGTCCGGAATCCGAAGCGGACCTCGGGATGCGCTTCGCGGATGGGAGAGACAAGCTCGTCCAGCTTGCTCTCGGTGACGCCGTAGCACTGGAGGATGCGCGAGCGCAGGACGGAATTTCCCGAAGCCTTGAGCAGGCGCGGGATCACCATCTCGTCGACGATGCGGTGATGCTCGCGCGGCACGCCCGGCAAGAAGAAGAACAGGCAGCGGTCGATGCGCAGGGCAAACGCGGGCGCGCTCCCGTCGGGATTGCCGAGCACCTCCGCGGTTTCCGGCAACTCCGCCTGTCGCAGGTTGTTGGCCGGCATGGTCTCGTTCGGGCGGATCTTCGCCCATCGCTGCCGGAGATGTTCGAGCCAGGGATCGTGCGTCCGCATGGGGACGCCGGCAGCCTGCGCGGCGCAGGCGGCGGTGAGATCGTCGGAAGTCGGCCCGAGCCCGCCGCTCACGAGGCAGAAGTCCGCCCGCGCGCTGACTTCGAGCAGGGCCCTGCGGATGTCTTCGCCTCGATCGCCCACCACCGTGGTCCGGCGGAGCGCGAGACCCAGCGGGTACAGCTTCGCGGCCGTGATCTGCGTGTTCGTATCCGCGATCACCCCGCGCATGACCTCGTCGCCGGTGACGAGGAACTCGACGATCGGCGCGCTCATGGGCCGAGCAGCCGCTGCTTGACGAGGACCGCGCCCCAGGTGAGGGCCAGCGCCCAGAGGCCGGCGAAAAGATCGTCGAGGACGACGCCGGCCGCGTTCTTCCAGCGGGGGTCGCGATCGAAGAACCGTGCTGGCCAGGGCTTGAGCACGTCGCAGATGCGGAAGAGCACGAAGCCGGCGAGAGCGGCGAACAGCGTGCGGGGCAGGAACGCCATGGTGACCAGATAACCTGCCACCTCGTCGATGACGATGTGACCGGAATCAGCGACTCCATAGTAGCGGCCCGCCCGACCGGCGGCTGCGATACCCGTCGCCACGACGACGGCTGTGGCCACGGCGTACGCCCACCCGGGAGCATGGGAGAGCGCCCACCAGAGCGGGATCGCGGCGGCCGTTCCGGCAGTCCCGGGCGCCAGCGGAACATATCCCGCGCCGAAGAAGGTGGCCCAGACGAGCGCCAGCGCCGGCGCCGGACCGCGATCGCCCGGCAGCTTGCGCGGCTTTCTGGTGACGCGCGGAGCCGGGGTATCGCGCGCCGCGGCTGCCGGTGACGGTGAGGCTGGGGAGGGATCGTTCACGCGTCGGGCTCGCCCTCGTCGCCGCTGCCGCCGCCGGCCGTCGCCGCGGCCGCGTTCTCCAGCGGCACCTCGTCCTCCTCGGCGGGGAGGAGCGGCTCCTCGGGCTCCGGTAGCCGCACCGCGGCCTGCGCGGCCCGGGCCGCCGCCCGGCGGCGCCGGCCGAACAGCGCTTCTTCCGCCAGCCCGAGCAGGATGTAGAAGGAGAAGTAGACGAGCAGGACCAACGAAGGACGTCCCCGGATTGCGACGGCGACGCCGATTGCGGTGATGAGGAGGAAGATGAGCACCGTGCGCGAGTTCAGGCCCGCTTCCTTGAAGGTGCGATAGCGAATGGTCGAGACCATCAGGAAGGCCAGCGCGAGCACCAGCGTCGCGATCGGCCACAATCCGACGGCTTCGGCCACCGGGGACTCGATGTTGTTGAGCGCGATCACCAACGAGACCAGCATGCCAGCCGCCAGCGGGATGGGCAGCCCGATGAAGTACCGCTGCGTGCCCGACTCGGCATGGGCGATGACGTTGAAGCGCGCCAGCCGGATCGCTCCGCAGGCGGCATAGATCGAGCAGATGGCGATCCCGGGAATGCCCATTCCGGCCAGCGCCCACTTGTACACGAGGATGGCCGGCGCCACTCCGAACGTGATCACGTCCGCAAGCGAATCGAGCTCCACTCCGAACTCGCTCTGCGTACGCGTCAGCCGGGCCACCCGGCCGTCGAATGCGTCGAAAAAGCTGCCGAAGAAAATCGCCACCGCCGCCCGGTAGAAGTTGTCGCCGCTTGGCTCGCCCGCCGACAGGGTGATCGAGTAGACGCCGCAGAAGATGCTGCTGACCGTGAACAGATTCGGCAACACGAACATCAGCTTGCGCAGGTTCGCACGCGGGCGGCGCGCTCTTCGCCTCTCCGCAGGCGATGGGTGCGAATCGGACATCCGGAAGGGGACGCTAGCACGCCGAAGGCACCGTCGCTACGAAGTGATTTCCGCCGTTTACTGCGCGCAGGTGCGCTGCCGGAGGACCCCTGCCTTCGCCACGTTGCCCTCGCCGATCTCCGCTTTTCC
>VBKQ01000344.1 GCA_005879505.1 Deltaproteobacteria bacterium | reverse complement strand
CCAGATACGTGCGCGCGACCGTGTACTCGGAGCTGGCGGTGGGGATGCTCTTGAGCCGGTTCAGCTCCTTGTTGGCGACCTTCTCGACCTCCGGCGGCAGGCCGATCTTCTTCAGCCGCTCTCCCAGCTCGTCGAGCTCCTCCTCCTCCTCTCCGAGCTCGCCCAGCTCCTCCTTGATCGCCTTGAGCTGCTGGCGCAGGTAGTACTCGCGCTGGGTCTTGGACATCTCGCCCTTGACCTGCGAGTCGATCTTCGAGCTCAGCTTGAGGATCTCGCGCTTGCGGTTGAGCAGCTCGAGCACGAGCTTCATCCGCTCCTTCAAGTCCACCGTCTCCAGGACCTGCTGCTTCTCCTCGATCGGCACGTCCACGTTGGCCGCGATCAGGTCGGCGAGGTGGCCCGGCTGGGTGATCGATTCCACCAGCTCGGTGGCGGCGGCCGGCAGCTCCGGCATCATCTCGATCACTTCGCGGGCGAGCTTCTTGAGGTTGATTCCCAGGGCTTCGATCTCCACCTCGTCCACCGCGGACTTGTCGTCCACCGGCTCGATCCGCGCCTTGAGGTAGGGATGCTCCTGGACCAGCTCGACGACCCGGAAGCGCGCGAGGCCCTGCACGACCAGCGAGTAGTTGTCCTCGCCCATCTTGAGCAGTTTCACGATCCGGGCCACGGTCCCCATCTTGTGGAGGTCTTCGGCGCCCGGATCCTCCTCCTCGGCCTTGCGCTGGGTGACGACGCCGATCACCTGGTCGTCGCGGACCGCATCCTTGATCAGGGCGATGGTCTTCTGCCGTCCGACCGCCAGCGGCAAGACCCCGCCGGGGAAGAAGACGCTGTTGCGCAGCGGAAGGATGGGCAGGACCGCCGGGATGTCTTCCTTGTTGATGAGACCCGGGGCAGCCGGGGTGACGACTTTGCCTTTCTCGGACATGTCTCTTCTTCTCCCCATCCTTTGAGAAACTTGATTCCGCGTGTCTAACGGCGAGTTCGCAATGTAGCCACAGCAGAGACCCTGACAATAGCTCAGAGTCGGGGGGGTGGCATGCAAGTTGCCGCAACCTTGACGGCACGGCGCGCCGTCCAAACCTTGCCGGGCATCCGGGGTCCGACCTGCATGCGCTTCATCGGCTCGCTCACGCTGCTCGCCTCGCTCTGGGCCTGCCAGAGTTACGTCGCAGTCCCTGTGCAGCCGGTGACACTCGTCGCCGTCTCGCAGCGCAACCGGGTGCGTGTATTCACCAAGGCGGACGTGCTGCTGGTCATCGACGACAGCTTCTCGATGTCGGGCAAGCAGCAACGGCTCGCGGCCGCCCTGCAGAACTTCACGAACGACCTCGACGCCCTCAAACCGCCAGTGGACTACCAGGTGGCGGTTACGACCACCACTGTTTCCGAGCGGCTCGGCGCATGCGGCCCCGCCGGCGACCCGAACGCAGCCGCGCGCTGCGACAGCGAGTGGGAGGCCCCGGGGTTCTCCTGCGACTCGGGGCTGGCCTGCTTCCGCTCCTTTCCCAAGGGTGGACAGTTCAACCAGGGATCCGCGGCCCCCGCCCCGGTCCTGCGACGATCCGACTATACCGGCCAGGACTTTGCCCGTTATCTCGCCTCGTCCGTACAGGTGGGTGTGAACGGCGCCCGCCAGCCGCAGGGGATGGAAGCGATGAAGATGGCGCTGCGGCAGACCGGCTTCTTGCGGGACGGCTCGAAGATCGTGGTCGCCTTCTTCACCGACGCCGAAGACTGCTCCGATCCGGAGCACCGGCTCGCCATGCTGCAGAAGGATCCGAAGACCGGGAACATCGTGGATCAGTGCGCGATCATGGCTCGCGGCGATGCGCAATCGGCCTTGGAGCCCGTGGCGAGCTACGTCAACTACCTGCGCGGGCTCAAGGACTCGGACGGAACGCCCAAGGAGGTCGAGATCGGCGCTGTCGTGTCCCTGCAGGACGGCACGCAGGATCCGGGCCTCTGCGCCAATCCAGCCTGCGACGCAGCCTGCGATGCGCCCGCCGCCATGTCCGCGTGCGACGGCCGCTGCAAGACCTCGCCGACGTACCAGATCTGCATGGCCGACTGCGTTTCCGAGTGCCACACGTTCTGCGGCGGGCAGGTCCCAGGCCGCCGCTACCTGGAGCTCGCGTATGCGTTCTCCGGCATCGCAGCCAACGTCTGCAGCGATGACGCGAGCCCGTCGGTCTCCCGGCTTTCGTCGGTGATCGGCATCCCCACGGAGATCCTCCTGCGGGCTCCGCCCTCGTCGCCGGAGCTGCTGGTGGTGCGGCTGGAGCGGGGTGGGCACGCCTTCGAATGCGCGGCGGGGCAGGGCTACGACATCGTCTCGACCGCCGACGGGCCCGCCGTCCGCTTCGCGGGGAATTGCCTGCTTCAGCCCAACGACGTCTGGGACCTGCGGTACCTGACGAATCGGTGAGCGCGTCTAACGATCTGTACGGTCCAAAAACGTAGCCGCAAAGCCGCACCTCGTGCGGCAGCGGCTATATCCGGAACCCGAGTCGGACCCCGAGCTGGGTCCGATCCGGGCTGACGAACCCGATCTCCGCCCCCAGCTCCAGGTCCCGCGCCAGCAGCCCGAATCCGACCGCGGCGTGTCCGCGAACGGTGTCGCCGCCGGTGAAGATGATCCATGGTCCTCCCACACCTTCGAAGTAGACCCGGGGAAAGTGCAGGCGAAGGAACACGTCGAGCGGGATGCCTCCGCTGGTGGGAGAGGTGGTGATGAGCCCACCGAAGCGGGCGCCCACCGATACGCGCCTGCCCAATCCCGACTCCACGCCCAGGCCCAGCGAGAAGACGCCCGGACCGCCATTCAGCAGGGCATCGGCGCCCAACCGCAGTGAGAGAGGTGAGACGGCACGGGCGGGAAGCGCAAGGGCCAGGGCAGCAAGGCAAACGGCGACCGGAAGAGCTCGACGCATCAGATCCCTCCTCATCCGGAGTGTGCCATGGCATGGCGGCGCCGCCGATTTCCTTGGCGCCGTTCCGGGTTGCCCGTGGTGTGCGGCGGTGGTACGCGTTTGCCTTCCATGCTCTTTTTTGCGTTCCTCCTTCTTGCGCAGCCGGCGCCGATCGGCCCGCCGTCGGCCACGCAGCGGCCCTCGCTCACCGCGGAAGGACCCGCTGGCTGGCGCGAGGACTTCGACGGGCTGTGGCGTCACCGCGACGAGAGCGGTGCAGAAAAGAAGCTGGAGCAGACCCTGCAGCAGATCCTCGCCGTGGACCCCCGATCGTTCGAGGCGAACTGGCGCCTCGCCGCGCTCTACAACTGGGAGGCGGACGCGAAGGAGACGGACGAGAAGGCCGCGCTGGGAAAGAAAGCCTGGGAGGCCGCGGACAAAGCCGTGGCCGCGAACGCCGGTGACGTCCACGGCCACTACAATGCGGCCGTGGGAATCGGCCTTTACTCGGAGGGCGTCGGGATCATCACCGCGCTCTCCCAGGGGCTCGAGGGGAAGTTTCGCGACCGGATCCTCGCCGCTCTCCGGATCGACAAGGACTACCTCAACGGAGCGCCGCAGGTCGTCTGGGGCCGCTACTTCTTCAAGCTTCCCTGGCCCAAGCGCGACGTAGACCAGGCCACGAAGGTGCTGAGCGAGGCCGTCCGCGCGCACCCGGAGAACTTGCGGGCGAAGATCTATCTCGCCGATTGTTATGCCGACGGGGACAAGGTCGACGAAGGTACGAAGCTCGTGCAGCAAGTCCTCAATGCTCCCCCGGGCGACGATCCTCCGGAGGAGCGGCGGATGAAGAAGAAAGCGCGCAACTGGATCGATGCGCACGGACCGCCCAACACGGCGCAGTAGGAGATCTTGCATGGCAACGGCAGAGAGCCACGTCAGCGCGATGCAGCAGCAGCGCAGCGAGCACGCGAACATCCAGTCGGTGACGCAGCTCTTCCGGCAGCGCGCCGGGATCGACGCGCAGCGCACGGCAGCCCGGCGCAAGGTCTCGGGTCGCTGGCAGGACGTGACCTGGGCGCAGCTCGCCAAGGAAGCAGAGGAAACGGGATGGGGCCTGATCGCCATCGGGGTGAAGAGAGGCGACATGGTCTCCATCATCGCGGGCACACGCGTGGAATGGACGGTCGCCGATCTCGGCGTGGCCGCCGCAGGCGCAATCACGGTGCCCATCTATCAGTCGAACACGCCCGACGAGTGCCAGTTCATCCTCGAGAACGCCGGCGCGGTGATGGTCTTCGTAGAGGACCAGAAGCAGCTCGCCAAGCTGCGCCAGCTGCGCGGCCGTCTTCCCAAGATCCACCACCTGGTGCTGCTGGAGGGCGAAGGGGACGGCGAGTGGGTGCTCTCCCTGGAGCAACTGAACGCGCGCGGCCGGGAGCATCGAGGCCGGGCGCCGCGGGAGCTGGAGGAGCGCATCCAGTCGCAGACGCGCAACGACCTCAGCACGCTCCTCTACACCTCCGGGACGACCGGCGTCCCGAAGGGCGTGATGATCACCAACGACAGCATGCTCTTCGCTTCCGAAGTGGCGGTCGGGACGCGACTGCTCGCGCGCGAGGACAGCCATCTGCTCTTCCTGCCGTTCGCGCACTCGTTCGCACAGATCATCAAGGCCGCCTGGTTCGGGAGCGGGCTCACGATGATCTTCGCCGAGTCGGTCGACAAGCTGGTGGACAATGCCGGCGAGACCTCGCCGACGATTCTCTCCGCGGTGCCGCGCGTGTACGAGAAGGCGTACAACTCGGTGGTCGCGAGCGGGATGGCGAACCCCGGCTTGCAGGGCGTCCTGTTCCGCACGGCCATGCGCGAATTCGAGCTGTACGCGTACGCGAAGGCGAAGGCGAACGGGCAGGCGTACAACTCGCTCGCTTTCACGGTGGCGAAGAAGCTCGTCTTCCCCAAGGTGAGGGACAAGCTGCGCAAGCGGTTCGGCGGCCGGATCACGAAGTTCGTGTCCGGCGGGGCGCCTCTGGCGAAGAAGATCGCCTACTTCTTCGACCTGCTCGGATTCGACATGCTCGAGGGCTATGGTCTGACCGAGACCATCGCCGTCACCAGCGTGAACCTGCCCGGGCAGAACAAGCTCGGCACGGTGGGGCGGCCGTTTCCCGGCGTGGAGGTGAAGATCGCGGAGGACTGCGAGATCCTCATGCGCGGCCGCAACATCATGCGCGGATACTTCGGGCTGCCCGAGGCGACGGCGGAGGTGATCGACAAGGACGGCTACTTCCGTACCGGCGACATCGGCGAGCTCGATGCGGACGGGTACCTCAAGATCACCGACCGCAAGAAGGACCTGATCAAGACCTCGGGCGGCAAGTACATCGCGCCGCAGGCCATCGAGAACGCCCTGAAGACCGGGAGCGAGCTGATCAGCCAGGTGGTGGTCATCGGCGACAAGCGCAAGTACGTCTCGGTGCTGGTGACGGTGGTGGAGGCGGAAGCAGAAAAGGTCGCCGGCGTGACACCCGAGCAGAAAAAACTTCGCACGGCGCCCACGTACGCGGAAGTGGCGCGGCATCCGGCAGTCAAGGCCAAGGTGCAAGAAGTCATCGACAAGCTCAACCAGACCTTGCCTTCCTACGAGACCATCAAGCGCTTCACCATCCTCGAGCGGGACTTCTCCCAGGAGACAGGGGAGCTGACTCCCACCATGAAGGTGAAGCGCAAGGCGGCCGCCCAGAAGTACAAGAAAGAGATCGACTCCACCCCGGCGTGATAGGGCAGGTGGGCTGGGTCGCGCGTCGAGAAGAGCACCAGGTCGGCGCGCAGGCCCTGGCGGATCTGACCGCGGTCCTCGAGGCGCAGCGCGCGCGCCGCTCCCGCCGTGCAGGCCCAGAGCGCCTGCGCGGGAGTGAGCCCGCAGAGGAGGCAGCCCGCGGCGAGCAGGAGCGAGACGCTCTCGATCCGCTGGCTGCCGGGGTTGATGTTGCTCCCCAGCGCGACGACGGCACCGGCCTCCAGCAGCGGCGCGGCCTGCGCGGGCTTTTCCCGCAGGAACCAGGCCGCGAGCGGGAGGAGCACGGCGACCGTGCCGGCGCGGGCGAGAGCGAGGATCCCGTCGAGCGTGATGCGCTCCAGGTGATCAGCGCTGGCGCAATCCAGATCTGCGGCGAGCTGGGCGCCGGCTGAAGAGGAGAACTGATCGGCGTGCAGATGCGGCACGAGGCCCGCGCGGGCGCCTGCCTCCAGCGCCAGGCGGCATTCGTCGCGGGAGAAGGCGCCCTGCTCGAGGAAGGCGTCGCAGCCGCGCGCGCCCTCGCGGGCCGCTTCGGGAGTGAGGTCCTCCACCACCTGGTGCAGCCAGGTCTCGCGGTCGATCTCGGTCGGGGCGGCGTGCAAGGCGAGCAGGGTGGGGATGACTTCGCAACCCGCGCCGCGCGCCGCCTCGCGCAAGAGGCGGAGGAGGCGCAGCTCATCCTGGATGGAGAGGCCGTAGCCCGTCTTCACCTCTGCGCTGGTGACGCCGGAGCGGGCCAGCCGCTGCAGCCGCTCGCGCGCGCCGGCGATCAGCTGCTCGTCGGACGCGGCGCGCGTCGCGCGCACGGTGCTGTGGATGCCACCGCCCGTGCGTGCGATGTCGAGATAGCTTGCTCCCGCCAGCCGCTGCGCGTGCTCGCCCGCGCGGTCCCCGGCGAAGATCAGATGGGTGTGGGGATCGATCAGGCCTGGGGCGAGCAGAGCGCCCTGCGCGTCGATCACCTGCTCGGCGCCGGGCGCGCCGCTGGAGTGACCGACGTAGACGATCCGGTCGCCGTCGGTCGCCACCGCGCCGCCTTCGACGATGGCGAGCGGCTTCTCGCCCTCGGCACCCTGCGCGCCGGTCATGGTCGCGATGCGGGCGTTGGTGATCAGCATGTCAGTCCCGGGATCTTCACGCCGCGCTCGCGGCCGACCTGGATGGCCTCCTCGTAGCCGGCGTCGGCGTGGCGGAGGATGCCCATCGCCGGATCGCTGGTGAGCACGCGCTCGAGCCGCCGCGCGGCGGCCTCGGTTCCGTCGGCGACGATCACCTGGCCGGCGTGGAGCGAATAGCCGATGCCTACGCCGCCGCCGTGGTGGAAGGAGACCCAGGAGGCGCCGTTCACCGCATTGACCAGCGCATTGAGGATGGGCCAGTCGGCGATGGCGTCGGAGCCGTCCTTCATCGCCTCGGTCTCGCGATTCGGGCTGGCGACGCTGCCGCAGTCGAGGTGGTCGCGGCCGATCACGATCGGCGCCTTCACCTTTCCGCTCGCGACCAGCTCGTTGAAGAGCAGCCCCGCTTTCGCCCGCTCGCCGTATCCGAGCCAGCAGATCCGCGCCGGAAGACCCTGAAATTTCACACGTTTTCCGGCGAGGTCGAGCCAGCGGTGCAGGTGCGGCTTGTCGGGGAAGGCCTGCACGAGAGCCTTGTCGGTGGTGAAGATGTCCTGCGGGTCGCCCGACAGCGCGACCCAGCGGAACGGTCCCTGGCCCTCGCAGAAAAGCGGGCGGATGTAGGCGGGCACGAATCCTGGATAGGCGAAGGCGTCGGCGACGCCGCCCTCCTGCGCCTCGGCGCGCAGGTTGTTGCCGTAGTCGAAGACGTGGCTGCCTTTCGCGCGCAGATCGAGCATCGCCCGGACCTGCCGCGCCATGCTTTCGCGGGCGCGGCGGATGTATTCCTTTTCGTCGCGCGCGCGGAGCGCGGCGGCTTCCGCGAGAGTGAGCCCCGCGGGCTCTTTCCCCAGCCATTCTCGATGCAGCGCGCGACCTCGACCAGCGCCTCGTCCAAAGACGGCGCGAGGTAGTCGAGATACCCCTGTTCGACGCGCCGCCGCGCGCGCGCCGGATCGACCTCGACGCCGAGGAACGTCGCGCCGCACATCGCCGCCGCCAGCGGCTGCGCGCCGCCCATTCCGCCCAGGCCGGCGCTGACGATCAGCCGGCCCGCGAGATCGTCGCTGCCGAAATGCTGCCGTCCTGCCGCCGCGAACGTCTCGTACGTGCCCTGCAGAATCCCCTGCGTGCCGATGTAGATCCACGAGCCCGCCGTCATCTGGCCGTACATCGTCAGGCCCGCGCGCTCCAGCTCGCGGAATTTCTCCCAGGTGGCCCACTTGGGAACGAGGTTGGAATTCGCGATCAACACGCGGGGCGCGTCCGGATGGGTCCGCAGCACACCGACCGGCTTTCCGCTCTGCACCAGCAGCGTCTCGTCGTCGGA
>VBKQ01000015.1 GCA_005879505.1 Deltaproteobacteria bacterium | reverse complement strand
CCACCGAGGTGCACTTCCTGCGCGGATGTATCCTCTCGCGGGATTTGGACGCGGGCGGCGGGCGCCGATACGGTGCGAGAGCTGTTCTTCGGCTCTTCAGCGCGGGGGGAATCGCGTGATCGGGTGGATCATCCTCGGCGTCCTGGTCCTCTTCGTATTGCTGGCGGTGACCGCTTACAACCGGCTGGTCGAGCTGCGCAACCGGTACAAGAACGCATTCTCGCAGATCGACGTGCAGCTCAAGCGCCGGTACGACCTGATCCCCAACCTGGTCGAGACGGCCAAGGGCTACCTCAAGCACGAGCGCCAGACGCTGGAGGCGGTGATCGTCGCGCGCAACCAGGCGAGCACCGCCGCGCAGCGCGCGGCCGCGACCCCGGGCGACGCGACGGCCATGCGGGAACTGGCGGGAGCTGAGACTACCCTTGGGGGAGCACTGGGCCGCATGTTCGCGCTGGCGGAAGCGTACCCGGACCTGAAGTCGAACACGACGATGAACCAGCTCTCCGAGGAGCTCTCGTCCACCGAGAACAAGGTGGCCTTCGCCCGGCAGGCCTACAACGACGCGGTGATGGCCTACAACACGGGACGCGAGATCTTTCCCGCATCGATCATCGCGGGAGCGACCGGGTTCGCCGAAGCGCGGCTGTGGGAGATCGAGCGCGCCGTCGAACGCGAGGCCGTGAAAGTCTCGTTCGCCTGACCTGCTGAAGGAGCCGATGGACTTCTTCGAGGAGCAGGAGCGAGCCAGAAGCCGCACGGGCTGGCTGATCGTGCTGTTCAGCCTCGCGGTCTGCGGCACGGTGATGGCGGTCTACGCCGCGATGAAGCTCGCCCTGCAGTACGCCTTTGACCGTCCGCTGTTCGAGCAATTCTGGAACGGCGACCTGTTCTGGAGGGTTGCGGTAAACACGGTGGCGCTGATCGCCGCCGTCAGCTTCTTCAAGATCCGCGCGCTCAGCGCCTCCGCGGACTCGGTCGTGCTCGGCCTCGGTGGAAAACTGCTCGACCCGAGCACGAGCGATCCCCATCAGCGGCGGCTGCTCAACGTCGTGGAGGAGATGGCCATCGCGTCCGGAGTTCCGGTGCCGGCGGTGTACCTTCTTCCGGACGAGTCCGGGATCAATGCTCTCGCAGTGGGCCTCGATGCTTCGCGCTCGGCGATCGCGGTCACCGACGGATGCCTCAAGCTGCTCACCCGCGACGAGCTGCAGGGCGTGGTTGCGCATGAGTTCAGCCACCTGCTGAACGGCGACTCGAGGATCAACCTCCGCCTGCTGGGGCTCGTCCACGGCATCCTCGTGATCGGTCTGATCGGCTCCAAGCTCTTGCGGTCGTTGGGACGGTCGAGCGACTCGGGAAGCCGGCGCAAGGTCAACCCCGGTGGACTGGGCTCCATCGTCTTCGTCGGGGTCGCGTTCTACCTGATCGGCTCGATCGGCGTGTTCTTCACCCGGCTCATCAAGGCCGCGATTTGCCGGCAACGCGAGTTGCTCGCCGACGCGTCGGGCGTTCAGTTCACCCGAAACGCGGCCGGGCTCGTGGGAGCGCTGAAGAAGATCGGCCGTCTCGACCGCGGCTCCAGGCTGATCGCTCCGGGAGCGGAGGAGGCCAGCCACTTCTACTTCGGCGAAGGGATCGCGCATTTCACTGCACTGATGTCGACCCATCCGCCGCTGGAGCAACGCATCCAGCTCCTCGACCCGAGCTTCCAGGGCGAGCTGCCACGCGGCCAGCTCCAACCCGTCGCGGTAGAGGAGGAGATCCCCGGCGTCGCGGCGGCCGTGCAGATCGAGCGCAGCTTCCCCGTCCGTCCCCGCGCGGTGATCGCCAGCGTCGGCGCACTGGGCGATGAGCACATCGCCTACGCGCAGTCCCTGGTCGCACGAATTCCGGAGCGCCTCCGCGATTCCATCCGGGAGCCATCGGTGGCGAGAGCGGTCGTGCTCGGACTCCTGCTCGATCGCAACCCGCAGACCAGGGCCGCGCAGCTGAGTGCCCTGCTCGCGATCGGGGATCCGCAGCTCGCGGATCAGGTGTCGAGCGCCTCAGGCGCCCTGCGGGACTGTCCCGCGGAAGCGCGGCTGCCCATCCTCAACCTGGCGCTCCCAGCGTTGCGGCGGCTGTCCGCTGCGCAGTACGGCGAGTTGCAGGCCGCCGTCGATCGGCTGGTCCGCGCCGACTCCCGCATTGGATTGTTCGAGTACACGCTGCAGCGGGTCCTGTCGCGCCACCTGGGCGCTCACTTCAAGCCGAAGCTTCCGGACGCGGGGACGAGCCCGCAGATCCAGGTGGTCGATGCCGTGTCCGTCCTGCTGTCCATGCTGGCCTACGCGGGCGCGGCGGCTCCGGCGGAGGCCGCACGCGCCTTCGAGGCGGCGCAGGCGGAGCTGTCTCCGGGACGTTTCCGCACCACCCTGTTGCCGCGGGAAAAGTGTGACCTGCGCTTGCTGGACGGCGCGCTGGACCGGCTCGCGGACACGGCGCCGCGGCTTCGCGGCGAGATTCTCGGGGCCTGCGCGGCGGCAGTCGCCACGGACGGGACGGTGACGATCGCAGAGGGCGAGCTCCTCCGCGCCATTGCCGATTCGCTCGGTTGTCCGATGCCGCCGCTGCTGCCCGGTCAGCACGTTCGCGCGGCGGGTGAACGCAGAGCCCTCGGTTGACGAAGGTCATCCGGTCATGCGCTCTCCTGGTTGAGATAGTCCCAGATCGAGCGCACCGCGATGGCGCCGTCGGCGACGGCGGCGGAGACGCGTCTCGTCGCCCGGTGGCGGACGTCGCCGGCCGCGAACACGCCCGGCAAGCTGGTCTCGAGGGGGAATGGAGCCCGCGACAGTGGCCACGAGGGCTCGCCGCGGGCGTCGCGGATGACGTTCGGTCCGGTGAGGATGTAGCCCTGCGGATCCCGCTGCACCATCTTCACCAGCCATGCCGTGTGCGGGCCGGCGCCGATCAGCACGAACAAGGCGCCGGCGCGCATGCGTTCGCTGGTCTCTTTCATCTTGTCCCGGACTTCGACGGCCTCCAGGCGGCGCTGCCCGTGTACCCGCACGAGCGCGGTCTGGAGACGGATGCGGATGTTCTCGGTCCGTCCGATCTGCTTGACGAGATAGTCGGACATGCTGAGGGACGTGCCGCGTACGAGCAGCGTCACCGTCGCCGCGTACCGCGCCAGATGGACTGCCGCCTGGCCGGCGGAGTTGCCGGCTCCGACTAGGAAGACGTCCTGCCCCGCGAGCGCCGGCGCCTCCATCGTCGCCGGGCCGTAGAACACGCCTTTCCCCACCAGACCGTCGAGCCCGTCGACCTCCAGGCGGTTGTAGGAGACGCCGGTTCCGACGAGGACGGCCCGGGCCCGGACCGCGCTGCCTCTCGCGAGGGCGACGCTCCATTCGTCTCCACTGGGTGCGAGACCGGTGACCTCGCGGGTGATCACGAACTCTGCGCCCAGCGAGATCGCTTGCTCCTGCGCCCGCGACGCCAGCTCCGCGCCGCTGATGCCGCGCGGGAACCCAAGATAGTTCCGGATCATCGAGGTCGTCCCCGCCTGCCCGCCCGGCGCCTTCGACTCGATGACGGCCGTGCGCAACCCGTCCGAGGCGCCGTAGACGGCGGCGGCGAGACCGGCCGGTCCAGCCCCGACGATGACGAGATCGTAGAGCCCACCCTCGGGCTCGATGTGCCCGCCGAGCATCTCGGCGATCTCTGCGTTCATCGGATCGCCGAGCACCTGGTCGCGGAAGATCACGGCCGGCAACCGGCCCGTGTGTCCCAACTCGCGCAACAGGCGTTGGCCCTCGGCGGAATCGTGGGCCAGGAACTCGCAGGCGATGGAGTTGCGCGCGGCCAGATCGCGGAGCTCGACAAAGCGGGACGACCAGCGCTCGCCCACGATGCGCAGGATCGCCGGTTGCGGCAGGGCTGTCCTCGCCCAGCTGGCGAGCATCTCGCTGACGACGGGATAGAGTCGCTCTTCTGGATGGCCCCAGGGTTTGAGCAGGAACGTCTCGGCCTGACCGAGGGCGATTGCCCGGCGACTGACGGCGTAGGCGCGGGCGTCAGCCAAGCCTACGAGCATGCAGCGGCCGGCTCCCGAGCAAAGCTCGCGCACGCGGACGAACCAGTCCGGACCGCTGGTCTCCGACGCCACCACCAGCGCGACCTTCTCATCGCGTTCGCATGCCTGCTCGATGCGGGCGAGAGCCGACGCCGGCGAGGCATCGGTGAGGATCCGGTAATCCGCTCCGAATCGCCGCTGGAGCACGGCCGCTAGCGCCTCCAGCACGGCGGGGTCGGCGTCGACCACGAACAGGATCGGCTCAGGCATGGAACCTCCGCCACTGACAATGGCCGCCAACCCGCCGTCGGCGAGCCGCGGTTGGAACACGTCTCATAACAATCTTGGCGCTCAGTCGCGCCCGCGGCCCGAGAGGAATTCCCCGGTGCGCGCGGTGAGCTGCGCGGTGCGCGCAAGCTGCGCGTCCAGGTGCGCGAAGACTTCTTCGGCCCGGTGCTTGAGCGCGGCGTCGTCGCGCGCGGACGGCTCGACCAGGCGCGCGAACAGATCGGCCGTGCGCAGCAGGGTCTGGTGGGCGAGCAGCAGATCGCGGCCGGCCCGCGCCCCCTTCTGCGTGAAGATCAGCCCGGTGGCGAAGAGGCGGGAGAGCGCGGCCCGGTTCTCGTCGATCGCGTCACGCACGCGCATCTCCGCGTGCTCGCGCCGCCGCTGCGCCCGCACGGACGAGAGATCGACCACGGCAGCCGCGGCCCTGCGGATCCTTCTGCGCTGGTGTCTCGCTCTCGCCATGCGCATCGTTTTCCCCCCACGCGTCGTGGCGGAGACTATGCCTGCCGCGAGAGCGCGGTCAACGCAGCGCGGGCCGCTTTTTCTGGAGTAGACTGCGCGACCCTTCACGGAGGGCTTGACGGATTGTTTGAAAAGATCCTCATCGCGAACCGTGGCGAGATCGCTTGCCGCGTCGCGCGGGCGGCACGCGCGATCGGCGTCAAGACCGTCGCCGTGTATTCGGAGGCGGACGCGAACGCTCTGCACGTGCAGGCGGCCGACGGCTTTCTCTCCGAGCAGGCGGAATTCGCGCAAGCTTGCGCCGACAGCGATCTCGTCTTCGTCGGGCCTCCGCCGGGCGCGATGCGCGCGATCAAGGACAAGGCCCAGGCCAGGGCGGTGATGCGCGCCGCGGGGGTGCCGGTGGTACCCGGATCGGAAGGGCACGTCGGCGAGGAAGTCGGTGCAAAGGCGGCCGCGGCGTCCATCGGGTATCCGCTCCTGGTCAAGGCGGCTGCCGGCGGCGGCGGCATCGGCATGCAGGTCGCCCGCGACGAGCCGGAGCTACTGAAGGCCCTGCGCGCCTGCGCCGACCGGGCGCGCGCGTCGTTCGGGAAAGACGCCGTCTATCTCGAGCGGTACTTCGAGAAGCCACGCCATGTCGAGGTGCAGATCCTCGGCGACGGACACCTGACGCTGGCGGTCGGGGCTCGCGAGTGCTCGATCCAGAGGCGGCACCAGAAAGTGATCGAGGAGGCGCCACCTCCTGCCTTCGAGCTGCCCGAACCGCGGCCTCGAGTGCTGAAGAAGCTGCTGGAGGCGGGACTGCGCGCCGCGCGCGCCGTGGGATACGCCAACGCCGGGACCTGCGAGTTCCTGCTCGTGGGAGACGAGGTGTACTTCATCGAGCTGAACGCCCGGCTGCAGGTCGAGCACCCGGTGACGGAAGCGACTACGGGGCTGGATCTGGTCCAGCTCCAACTCCGCATCGCGGCGGGAGAGAAGCTTCCGCTGGGCCAGGACGATCTGCGGCCCCGGGGACACGCCATCGAATGCCGCATCAACGCGGAGGACCCGGTGAAATTCTTCCCCTCGCCGGGTCCGGTGAAGCGCTTCGACACGCCGGTCCCCGCGGACGGCGCATTGCACGACGGCATTCGCATCGACGCCGGGTACCGCACGGGCGACATCGTCACCCCGTATTACGATTCCCTGCTCGCCAAGGTGATCTCGTTCGCCGGGACGCGCGAGGCGGCCATCGCCCGCATGCGCGACGCGCTGGCGCGCTTCGCCGTCGAGGGCGTCAAGACGAACATCCCCACGCACCTCAAGGTGCTCGGCAGCGAAGCTTTCGCCCGCGGCGATCTCGATACCCATTTCCTGGAGAGGCTCTGAGATGCCCGACGTTCCCGCTCACATCACCGGCACGGTGTGGAAGATCGAGACGAAGGTCGGCGACGAGGTGAAGGCCGGGGACGTGCTGGTGATCATCGAGAGCATGAAGATGGAGATGCCGGTCGAGGCGCCGGAGGACGGCCGGGTGGCGGAGATCCGCTGCCGGGAGACGCAGCCGGTGAGCGAAGGCGACGTGCTGGTCGTGCTGAAGTAATCCTCAGACGCGCGCGAACAGCTCCGGCAAGCGGATCTTCAGCGCGTGCGCGATCTTGTACAGCGAGGTCACGCTCGCGCTGCTCTCCGCGCGCTCGATCTGCGAAAGCAGCGAGACCGACAACCCGGTCCGCTTCGCGAGCTGCTTCAGGGTCAGGGATCGCTTCTTGCGCAGATCCCGGATGCAGGTGCCGATGTTCCGGTGCAGCTCCTCCTCGGGCAGCAGCGTCAGTCCCTTCGCCGCGAGCGCGCGATTCACTGCACCGACCAGCTCGTCCTCGCGCACCGGCTTGCGCAAGTAGTCCACCACGCCGTAGCGCAGCGCGCTGACCGCCGAGTCGAGCGTCGCGTAGCCGGTCATGAGGATCACGGAGCAGTCGGAGTCGTGGCGCTTGATGATCTGGGCGACGTCGAGTCCGGAGAGTTCCGGCATCTTCAGATCGACGATCGCCAGGTGCACGTCGGCCTTGCGCAGCTCGTCCTCGACCTTGCGGGGATCCGTCAGGGTCCCGACCCGATATCCCTCCTTCTTCAGGATGCGTTCGATCAGGTCGCAGGAATCCTGATCGTCATCGACGACGAGAGTGCGGATGTCCACCGATCGCCCCTTTCGGGCGTGGGAATCTACAGGGTGAACAGCGAAATCGTCTACGGGAAGCGCGGTGGGTGCCGCGCACACATCAGCGACGTCGGGCATCATAATCTTCTAACACTTTTTGCAGCTGGGTCCTTTCGGAGAGATTGGAGCAAAGCGGAAGATAAAGCCGGTAATAGTGCGCGCCCTCCTCCATGTTCCCTTGCCGGGTGAAGGCGATCCCCATGCTGCGATACAGTCCGGCGAGAATCCTTTTACCAGGCTTCAAAGTCAGCGCCTTCTGGTAGAGCACGATCGCCCCCGAGAGATCCTGCCCGACCAGCTTCTGGTTTCCTTCGTTGAGGAGCCGGAGTGCCTCTGCCTCGTCGTACCCGCGCGGCACCTCCTGCGCCGAGGCACGCCCGGCGGAAGTGCGGGCCGGGCGGGAGGGAGTCGCGGCAGCCGTCTGCACCGCCGGGCGCTTGCAAGCGTCGGCCAGCGCACGCGCCTCCGCGCTCTGCGCATTCGCCGCCAGCGCGAGCTGCGCCTCGGCGAGGCAACCCGCGTTGTCCTGACCCCGCAGTCGCGCCGCGCTGGCGACGCGCGCGTTCACGTAGCCCGCCTTGATCGCGTCCGCCTTCTCCGCCGCCTTGCCGCCGTAGAATGTCTGCGTGGCCGTGAGCGCATCGAACAGCCTGCGGGCGCGGTCCCAATCCTGCGCGGCCACGGCCCCTTCCATGTCCCGATACAGGTCCTCGCCGCGCGCCTCCCGCTCGACCGCGTCGTAGCCCTTCAGGTCAGAGGCGTCGGCGCCCAGGCGGCGCGCCGCATCGAGGCCCTGGAGGGCCTCGGAGTACCGGTGCGCGGTAGCCGACTCGTCCGCGCTGCGCAGGGCCGACTCGCGCTGCGCCCGCAGCCGCTGCGCGATCTCCGCCTCGGCGCGATTGCGGAGGATGAGGAAGATGGAGACCGCAAGCAACGCCACGCTCGCCATCCCGATGCCCACCCAGAGCCCGGTGCGCGCCGGCGGTGACGCCAGCATGGATGGCGCGAGCGGCGTGAGCTCGGGCGGAAGGTGGAACGGCCGGCCGCGCTCGACGAATGCATACCTGAGGTGACCCACCTCCACGACATCGCCGTGGCGCAGGCCGATCTGCGCGTACGGCTCGCCGTTCACGCGGACCCCGTTGCGGGATTCCGCGTCCATCACCTTCCAGGTCCCATTGTCGAGGTGCAGGCGCAAGTGCTTGCGCGAGATCGACGGGTGCTCGATCCGCAGATCGTTCTCTTCCGAGCGCCCGAGCCGGATGGGGCTGCGATCGAGGAGAAGCTCCTCTCCTCGATGCTTTCCGGAGATCCCCACGAGCTTCGCGCGCTGTCCCTCCGGTACCTCCTGGAGCGGCACCTCCACCTGCTCGGTCCGCAGATCCGAGAGGCGGATGGTCGCCGTCTCAGCCATCCGGCGGGCCTGAGCGTCGGCGTCCGCGTTCGCCGGCGGCGGAGGCGGAGCGACAGCCTCCTGCGGCAGAATCGGCGTCTCCGCGATACCGGCGAACGGCAGCGGGGGCCGCTCTTCGGATCCTTCCTGAAGGATCAGATCGTATTCGCTGATCTGGATCAGGTCGCCGTCGTGGAGCAGCCGCTTGCCGATGATCTTCTCGCCGTTGACGCGGATCCCGGTGAAGCTGTTGAGGTCCTCGATGTAGTAGTGGCCGGATTCGCGCACCAGCCGGCCGTGCTGGCGGGAAACGTCCTTCTCCTCGAGCCGGACGATGTTTGCATCGTTGCGGCCGATGGTGATCTCGTCACGGACGACCGGGACGACGGTCTTCCGTCCCTCGTCGTCTTCGATGATCAGCTTCATCAACGACTCCACGGGATGCGGTGGGAGAATCTACCGCAACCCCGAGGACCCGCCCAAGCATCACTTCCCGATGAAGGTGTGGACCTGGTCGCAGTCGTTGCTGCAGTAGGGCAGATATTTCTCCAGCCACTTCACCGCGTTGTCCTTGTCGTTCAGATACGCGTACCCGTAGCCGAGGCTGCGATACGCGAGCATCAGCGTGTTCTTGTCCTTCGGCGTTCGTGCCAGCGCGGCCTGCGCATCCTTCACCGCGCCGGCGAAATCGCGCCCGACCAGCTTGTTCGACGAAGACTGCGCCAGCCGGGCCGCTTTGGTCTCGCGCTCCTTCGGAGCTGCTCCCTCTTCGCGTGCCGCTTCCGCCTTCGCCGTCTCCTTCGGGCGGCATTCCGACTGCAGCGCCTGCGCTTGCACATTGGCTGCGTCGAAGGCGAGGACGTTGCTCGCCTCGGTCAGGCAGCCGTCGAGCTTCCCCGCCGACTTGAAGGCGCTCGCCGCGGCGAGGTGCTTCTTCGCGTAGGCGGATCTCACCTGGTCGCCCTGCTCCTGTGCCTGCCGGCACCAGTAGGTCGAATCGGCGGCGCACCGATCGAAGAGACTGCGCGCCTTGTCTCCGTCGTCCGCCGCGACGGCCCCGCGCAGCGAGTTGTACGCCTCCTCGCCCTGCGCCTCCTCGGCCGCTTTCTTCCGATTCGGCGCCGGGCTATTGCCCGCCTTCTCGTACATCTCCATGGCGGCGAGATACTTGTGCTGCTTGAACAGCGCGTCGGCAGCCTTCACCGCATCCTCGCCGGTGGCATCTTCGGGCCTTGCCGGCTTGCGCGAACGGGTGGCGAAGAACGTTGCGGCTCCGCTCACCGCCACCACCGCGATGGCGATCGCGGCGATTTTCGCGGCGCCCGGTTTCTTTGCCGCCGGAGCGGACGCCTGCCGCCCTTGAGCTGCCGCGATCAACTCCGCGGTGGTCGGCTTCAGGCCGCTCTTCTGCGCGCCGTCCTCGCCTTTCTCCGGCGGCGGCGAGAATTTCTCGCCCGGCCCGCAGAAGCGGAACTTGAGGTGCCCCAGCTCGACGACGTCACCGGGCTTCAGACTGGAGATCGCGTATGCGTCCCCGTTCACGCGCACGCCATTCGCGCTCTCGTTGTCGATGACCTTCCACTGCCCTTCGTCGAGCACGAATCGGGCGTGGGCGCGCGAAACGGACTGGTGATCCGCGACGATGTCGTTCTCGTCGGTGCGCCCGAACTTCACCTCGGTGCGCATGAGGTAGAGCTCTTTGCCGCGGAACGGTCCGGCGAGCCCGACCAGCCGCGGCATTTGCGACCGCTCGAGATCGCGGACTTCCACCTGCGGCGCGGCCTTGTTGATATCGGACACCCGGATGATCGCCGTGGCGCCTCCCGCGGACGGATTGGGAGTCATGATGGGCGGTGCAGGCTTGTCCGCCCGCGGCACCGTCTTCTCCATCGGCTCCTGGATGGCTAGAGCGGGGCTGGTCACGTGCTGGGGCGGGAAGGTGGCCGGACGCGCCGCCTTCACCGCGCCCGGAGGTATCGTCGGGGGCCGCGGGGATCCGACCGCAGGCGTCATCGCGGGCGCGTCGATCTTTCCCTGGATCCCCAGATCGTAGTCGCCGATCTCGACCAGATCGCCTTCCTTGATCCGCGTGCGGCCGGTGATCTTCTCGCCGTTCACCCGGACGCCGTTGTACGACCCCAGATCCTCGATCAGGACGTTCCCGTTCTCCTTGACCAGGCGGGCGTGTCGGCGCGAAACATTCCGTTCCGTCAGGCGAATCGTGTTTCCGTCCTGTCGCCCGATCGTGATCTCGTCGCGAACCAGCTGGACGACGGTCTTTCGACCCTCGTCGTCCTCGATGATGAGCTTCATCTCGCTCCTCGGAACCGGGCGGGGGCCTGCCGCCTCGGCCCCTCGTGAGCATCCTAGAGCAAATGGCGGCGTGGACGGAAGAAGCCACTTTTCCACAACCGGCGGCCGATCCGGCCGCTTTGCGCCCGGCCGCGCCCGAGGCGTTCGCCATCACCGGTGTTCCGTGGGTGACAATCGGCCTCCTCCTCGCCACCGCCTGCGTCCTCTTCGCCGCGGCAGGGCTGCGATCGAGCGTCGGGCTTCACTCGCTGCTGCTGTACGGCGCCAGGGCGACCCCGCTGATCCTCGACCGCGGAGAGACCTGGCGTCTGTTCGCCGCGAATCTTTTGCACAAGGATCCGCTGCACCTCGCCTTCAACGCTTTCGCGCTCTGGAACGTCGGCGGCGCTCTCGAGCGCGCGGTGCGGCCGGCCGATTACCTGGCGCTGCTCATCTTCACCGCTCTGGGAACGACGTTGGTCTCCGCCATCGGCGCCGACTCGATCTCGCTTGGCGCCTCCGGAATGGCCTTCGGCGTGCTCGGCGCCTCCGTCACGTTCGGCTGGCGGCGCGGCGTTCGCGGAACGCTGCGGTCCTACTTCGGCCTGCGGATCGTGCCCTGGCTTCTGGCGCTGTTCGCCGCGGGCCTGGGCTCCGCCGGCGTGGACAACTGGGGTCATGGTGGAGGTCTGTTCACCGGCGCTCTTCTCGGCTGCTTCCTGACCCCGCGCCGCTGGCCGGGTGAAGCCGCGGCCCGCAGATTGGCGGCGGCGGCAGGGGCCCTCATCGGTACCCTCTCGCTCGGCGTGGTGGCGGCGCCGGCGCTTCCGGCGCTGGGCCAGTTCCGCCAAGGCCCCGCTGCGGTGGAGGTGAAGATGCCGCTCGGATGGCGGCGCGCTGCCAGCTCTCCCAGCTCCGTCTCGTACTCCAACGGCCTGACCGGCGCCTTCCGCAGCTCGGCCACCGTGATCCAGGAGGGGCCCTGCCGCGGACATGTCTGCACATGCGAGCGGCTCGTGCGCAGCGCCGTGGAGGGCGACCTGTGGCGGCTCGCGGACATCGGCCGGTTCAAGAAGGTGCACCTGGGCGAGGCGTCGCCTGTTCGCGGAGCCGCCCGAGCCGCGCGCGTCGACGGGTTGATCGAAGGGGAGGATGGACAGGCGAAGGTGAGCGCGGCCTGCATCTCGCGCGATCCCGCGCCCGTCACCCTCGTCGTGCTCCAGCCGCCCGGCGGCAGCGCGACGCTGATCGAGCGGATGGCGGCGACGGTCTCCTGGCCAGGCAAACGCTAGAACACTCCTCACTTGTACAGCCTCAAGCAGTAGTCACTAAGCCGCCTTCGGCGGCCGCGACTAGAGGCTTGCCGCTCGCAGCCGTGCATGTTACGGCCGCGTGACGCGATGGCGCGCATCCAGAAGAACGTCGTCGAATCGCAGTCCGCCACCGACTGGGGAGACACGGTTCCCGCCTTCGTGCGCGAAGTCTCCTGGCTTCGCTGGCTCGGCCCCCTGAGCGCGGAGCGGCGATTGACCATCGGTTTCTGCGCGCTCGCGGCGCTCCTCTACCTTCCCTGGCTAGGGGCGACCGGATTCTGGGACCCATGGGAGCCGCATTACGGCGAGGTCGCGCGCGAGATGATCGCCCGCGGCGATTACCTCCACCCTTGGTGGGAGTCCACTTGGTTCTTCTCCAAGCCCGCGCTCGATCTCTGGCTGATGGCGGCCGGGATGCTGGCCGTCAACACGAACGGCCTCGATCGTTGGACCGGCGTATTCACCGAGTGGGGCGCCCGGCTGCCGTATGCCGTCATCACCGCGATGGGGGCGGTGCTGCTCTTCATCATGGCGAATCGGCTGCTGAGCCGCCGCAGCGCCGTGATTGGGACCGTCGCCGTCCTCACCAGCCCTCTCTTCGTGTTCCTCGCGCGCCAGGCGGTGCCGGACCCGATCTTCGTCGGGCTGCTCGAAGCCGCCATGGCCTGCTTGATGATCGTGATGCTCGAAGACGGCGACGAGCAGGCCTCGCCCGGTAGAGCAGTGGCGCTGCCGCGCGAAGGCTGGGCGGCGGCCTTCTACTGTTTCGTAGGCTTCGCCACTCTCTCCAAGGGCCTGCTCGGCTTCGCGCTGCCGGGCGCAGTGGCGCTGCTCTACTGCGTCATCACCGGAGAGTGGCATCGGCTCCGCCGCCTGCATCTCGCAGCCGGGGCACTGATCGTGCTCGTCATCTGCGCCCCCTGGTACGGCACGATGTTCGCGTTCGACGGCCGCGACGACGAAGGCAAGACGTTCTTCGAGCGCTTCATCATCCACGATCATTTCAGGCGGCTGGCGTTCGGCGTTCACACCACCACGCCGGGCGGCACGTTCACCTATTTCGTCGAGCAGATCGGCTTCGATTGCTTCCCCTGGGTGTTCGCTTTTCCCGGCGCCGCGACCGTGCTTGCGCGCGTGCGCATCCGACCCCAGACCCCGCGCGAGCGCGCGATGCTGTTCCTGCTCCTCTGGTTCCTGATCGGATTCGCCGTCTTCGCCTTCTCTGCCACCAAATTCCATCATTACGCGCTCCCCGTGCTCGCGCCGCTGCTCTTCTTCTGCGCCCTGTGGCTCGAGCAACTCCTTTCCGAGGGGCTGCGCGCCAACGCGGGCGCGATGTTCGCCGGCGGGCTCCTCTATGCGCTGGTCGCGCACGATCTGGCGATGACGCCCAAGCACCTCACCGACATGTTCGTCTACAACTACGACAGGCCCTATCCGGACAAGGAGACCGACCCGCGCCAGATCTTCACTGTGATGTTCTACGCCGGCGCTGCCATAGCCCTCTCGCCCTGGCTGTTCGATCGCATTGCCCAGCTCTGGCGCCTCTTGCGCTCCCTGCGATCCCGCGAGCGCCGCGCGGCACTGCGCGCGGCCTTCCGGGAACGCTTGCGGGGCGCTCCGCTGACGGCCGACGAAGCGCCCCAGGACCGCAACGTCGCGGTCTGGTCGCTGATCTCGGTGGCGCTCGCCTTCGCCGTCTTCTGCGGTTGGTTCCACTGGCGCCGGCTTTCGCCGCACTGGACGCAGCGAGATCTGTTCTGGGAGTACTACCATCAGAGCACGCCCGACGAGCCCATCGGCGCATATCTGATGAACTGGCGCGGAGAGACGTTCTACTCCAGGAACACCGTCCGGCAGGTGGGTCGGGCCGCCCCCGCGGCAACGCTGCAGGACTTCCTCAACGGACCGGGGGCCCGCAAGTGGATGCTGGTCGAGCAGGCCCGCCTGGCGGCGCTGCGCGGGGCCATCGGCGCCAATGCGCGACTGCGCGTCGTCGAATCGCGCAACAACAAGTTCGTGCTTACGTTGTTGGAGAAGCCGGAAGAGAAGCAGCCCATGCCCGGGCCGCTGAAGGAGCCGGAGAAGCCGGGCCCGTTCGGCGCGCCTCCGTAGACCGCGATGCCCGCCATCCTCCTCGTCGACGACGAGCCCGCCATCCGCGAGAGTCTCGCCTTCGCCCTCCGCCGGGACGGGTTCGAGGTTTCGCAGGCGGCCACTCTCCGGGAGGCGCGCGCGCTCGCCGGCGCCGTCGATCTGCTCATCCTCGATCTGGTGCTGCCCGACGGGAACGGGCTCGAGTTCCTCCGCTCGCTGCGGGCGCGCAGCGACGTCCCGGTGATCGTCCTCACCAGCCGCGACGAGGAGACGGACCGGGTGGTCGGCCTCGAGATCGGCGCCGACGACTACGTGCTCAAGCCTTTCTCTCCGCGGGAGGTCGCGGCCCGGGTCCGGGCGGTGTTGCGGCGGGCGGCGAAGGGCGGGCAGCCGGAGGAGAAGCCGCTCCGCGCCGGCGAGCTCTCGCTGGATGCGCGAACGCGCAAGGCGGCCGTCGGAGAGCACGAGCTCGGGCTCTCGCGGACGGAGTTCAACCTGCTGGCGCTCTTCCTGCGCAGCCCGGGCAGGGTCTTCGAGCGCAGCCAGATCCTCGACGCGGTCTGGGGCACCGACGTGGTGGTGGGCGATCGCACCGTCGACGTGCACGTCAAGGCGCTGCGCCGCAAGCTGGAGGAGGCGGGCGGCGATTCCCGCGTGCTGGAGACGGTGCGCGGGGTAGGATACCGTCTCAAAGATGGGTAGGCAGCAGCTCCTCCTCGCGCTCGCGCTGCTCTTCCTCCTCGGCCTGGGCGCCACCATCGTGCGCCTGCTCGAGGCGCGGCGCACGGGTCTGTCGCTGCGGCTTCAGGTGTTCATCCCTCTCGCCGCGACCACGCTGCTGCTCTCCGCCATGTTCGCCGGGATCGTCATCGACCGGTTCACCGCGCGCGCTTCGCTCTTCGCCACCCGCGCCGCCGAAGACGAGGCACGCGCCATCGCCGAGCTGGCCGCGCGCACTCCGGGGGATTCGCTGCGGCCCATCCTGCAGGCGTTCACCCGCAGCGCCATCGATACCGACGTGGCGCTGCTCGACGGCGAAGGGCGCGTCGTCCTCGAGTCCGGCGAGGCCCACCTCGACGTGGCCCGCGTCTCCGCGGAGGCGCCGGTGGCGAACGGCGGGAGGGTGCGCGTCCGCAAGGCGACCTTCGGGATGGTTCAGCTGATGAGCGACGTGGCGCCCAAGGTGGCGCTGCTGGCTCTGATGTTCGCCGTCGCCTCGGCTGCGCTGGCGATGCTGATCGGAGGCGCGGTGGCCGGCCCCATCGAGCGGCTCACCCGGGCGGCGGAGCGCGTCGCCGCCGGGGAACGGCAGGCGCCGCTGCCCGAGCCGCGAGGGCGCGAGGTGCGCGCGCTCACCCACGCGCTCGAGTCGATGCGGCGGGAGCTGGAGGAGCGCCACGCCCTGGAGAACTTCGTCGCCGACGTGTCGCACGAGCTGAAGAATCCGGTGGCGGCCATTCGCGCATCCGCGGAGGTGCTCACCGAAGGCGCCGCCGACGAGCCGGAGACCGCGCGGCGCTTCGCGCTGCGGATCCGCGAGGGCGCCGACAAGCTGCAGCAGCTCACGCAGGACCTGCTCTCGCTGGCGCGGCTGGAGGCGCGCGGCATCGAGCCGAAGGACGAGCCGGTCGACCTGTGCGAGATCGTGCGGGAAGTGGTGGACGCGCAGTCGCCCACCGCTGCCGC
>VBKQ01000343.1 GCA_005879505.1 Deltaproteobacteria bacterium | reverse complement strand
GATCGCGTGGCGGGCCTGGAGACGGGCGTGTCGGCGTACCTGACGAAGCCATTCTCGCCGCGCGAGCTCCTCACCACTGCCCGGGCGCTGGTGCAGGCGCAGGAAACGACCGCCGACATCGTCCTCACCCAGCGCATGGACTCGCTGGAGATCGTGGCCGGCGGCCTCGCGCACGAGATCAACAACCCTCTCAACTACCTGAAGAACGCCCTCACCCGCGTCCGCATGGACGCCGAAGCGCTCCTCTCCGGCAGGCTCGGAAAGGAGGAGCTGCCTCGCGCCGAGAAGCGGATGCGCGAGATGTTCGATCTCGCCGAGAGCGGAATCCGCCGCATCGCCGCCACCGTCGAGCTGATGACCAGCTACAGCAAGGCCGGGTTCTCGCGGCAGTTGCGGCCGCACGACGTATACGCGGCCGTGCGCGAAGTGGTCGCGATGGTATTGCCCGCGACCGGGCGCCCCGTGCAGGTCGATCTGGACCTGGAGGGGGACGGCACGGTCGAGTGCGTGCCGGAGGAGCTCAACCAGGTGATCTCGAATCTGGTGCAGAACGCGGTCGAGGCCTGCCCGGAGACCGGCGGGCTCGTGCGCGTGCGCGGCGTGCGCGAGGAAGAGAACCTTCTCCTCGCAGTGAAGGACAACGGTCCCGGCATCCGTCCGGAGGATGCGCAGCGGATCTTCACCCCGTTCTTCACCACCAAGGGACCGGGGCGAGGGATGGGAATGGGGCTCACCATCGCCTGGCGCGTGGTACAGAGCCTCGGTGGGACGCTGGAAGCGAAGCCGGGGGCCGGCGCGGAATTCGTGCTGCGGGTGCCGCGCAAGCAGTCGCGGCTGCGAGCGGTGAGTTAGTCGCCGTTCACGGCGACGTCCACGTCAAGGTGGCCGTGAACGGATCAAGCGCGCGCCTTCGGCGAGAGAAGCGCGACCTTGTTCCGGGCCGCCAGGATCTGTTGGCGCAGCCCCTCGGCTTGCCGCGCCACGTCCTCCATCTCCTTCTCCTGCGCGATGCGCCCGATGTCGGCCGCCTCGTCGGCGATCCTCTGCATGCGCGACTGCACCTCATCGACCGCGGCGGCACCGGCCTTGAGGGCTTCCTGCACCTCCTTCGCCATCAGGCCGAGCCCCGCCATCCGCTGCAGCACCTCGGCGAACTCCTTGCGGCGGCCTGCGATCTCCTCTGCGCGCTTCATCAGCGCAGCGGCATCGCTCTCCTGTTTCTGCCGCGTGACGGAGACAGCCGCCACCAGCTGCTGGACGTGAGCGTTGATCTTGTCCTGGCTCTCCGCTGCCCGGGTCAGCGCCTCCGTCGCCCGTTCCAGGTTCTTCTCCGTATTGAGCTTGAGCCTGCCGGCCTGATCGGCCAGGTCCGCGAATCGGCGCAGCTCGCGATCGAGCGACAGCGCCGCCTCCGACAGTTCGCTCGGTTTGTCGGGGCGGTCCACGTCAGCCGCCGCAGGAGTGCGTGGGGGTGGCGAGGTAGGTCGCCAGACCGGGGCAGCTCGCCGTATGGAACTCGCCGGTGATCTGCTCGCCGGTCTCGAGCCCGATGGTATACGTGCCCGCGTAGCCACTGGCCGATACCGACGTCAGCTTGACTGCGCCGGAGGTCGCGACCGCGGACTGCTCCGGCACCTCTGCGCAGGACTCGTTCACGCCGAAGCGCACCACGGCGAGATGCGCGGGCGGGATTCCGAATGTTCCGGCGGGATTGAACACGTCGAAGGTCCCGGGCCCCGAGGGGGCGGTGACCGCGAACGATGACCGGTCGACGTCCGCGAGCATCATGACCAGGGCCTTGCCGTTCTTCGGCTCCGTGTTCGCGGTCAGCTTCCCGCACACGCCGGACACGTCGCTCAACACGATGGCGGCGACGTCTGCAGAGATGGCGCCCAGCGAAACCCGCGCGGGCGAAGAGACCGCATCCACCGGCTTCATCGGCTGGCCGCCCACCACTCCATTCAAGGTCGCGCCGGTGTTGCCGCTGCCGCTTCCACAGGCGAGGCCGGCGGCGAGGATTCCGGCGGCGGCGATCCGTGGCATGCGCATCACATACCCGCGGCAGCGCGGGCGCGCAATCCGGCGCGTTCCAGCGCGAAGTCGACCACCCGCGCCTCCAGCGAGTCCCCGGTCAGCGCGTCGATCTCCACCAGTCCCGTCGGGCTGGTGACATTCACTTCGGTCAGCTTGCCTCCGATCACGTCGATCCCTGCGAGCCACAGCCCCCATTCGTTCAGCGCCGGCGCGAGCCGCCGGCAGATCTCGCGGTCCCGGGCCGTCAGCGATGCCGGCGCTGCCGTGCCACCGGATGCGAAGTTTGCCCGCAGCTCGCCCTCGCGCGGCACGCGCAGCACGGCCCCGAGCGGCTCTCCCTGCAAGAGAATGATGCGCTTGTCTCCCTCGCGCACCGCCGGCAGGTACGCCTGGGCCATCACCGGCACGCGCCCACCGCCAGTGGAAAGCTCGAGGAGCGTGGAGAGGTTCGGATCGCCCTTGCGCACGCGCAGGACCCCCTGGCCGCCGCAGCCGTCGAGCGGCTTGACCACGCCGTCACCGCCGTGTGCCTCGACGAATTCGCGCAGGCGCGGGATTTCCCGCGAGACGAGGGTGGGGGGGATCAGATCCGGAAAGCGCAGCGCGAACAGTTTCTCGTTCGCGGATCGCAGCCCCCGAGGATGATTGATCAGCAGCGGGCCAGGCCCCAGCTCGACGATTTGCGTCGCCCGCAGGTAGTCCACGTCGACAGGGGGATCCTTGCGCAGGAAGAGGACGTCCAGCTCCGACAGTGGCGCGTCGTACTCGCCGGCGACGCGAACGTGGTCGCCCTCCTGCCGCTGCACTTCCACGGTCCGCATCCGCGCGTGCGCCTTGGAGTCGGCGACGTACAGCCATTCCTGGCGCAATTCCCGGACCTCCAGGCCCCGCCGCTGACACTCGAGCATCAAGGCGAACGTGGAGTCGTGAAACACCCGCACGTTCTCCAGCGGGTCCATGAGAAACCCGATTCGCATGCCCCGAAGGTGTGCCTTGCACGCCAGGGCCGCATCGCCGCGGTACAATCCGCTCATGACGGCCACGGAGCGCGAGGTGCTGGAGGCGAACGCGGCGTTCTACGCTGCGTTCGCGCAGCGGGACGCCGATGCGATGGACGCGCTCTGGGCGCGCGAGGTGCCGGTCGCTTGCTTGCACCCCGGTTGGGAGCCCTTGTCTGGACGCGAGGAGGTGGTGTCGAGCTGGCGCCGGATCCTGCTCGGCGGCGGTGCGCCGCCAGACATCCGTTGCGAGGACGCCTCCGTACACGTAGCGGGCGACGCCGCCTGGGTGGTCTGCGCGGAGATCGTTCCCGGCGGGTCTCTGGCGGCCACGAACGTCTTCGTGCGCGAACGAGGGGCCTGGCGCATGGCGCATCACCACGCATCGCCACTTCCCAGACCGGCGCCCCGGCCGGCTGGGTTCCGGAGCTGAAAGAAAGGGGCCCGGAGCGCTTCGCCCCGGGCCCCCTGCTCGAATGGACAGCCTCAAGAAATAGTCACCAAGCCGCCTTTGGCGGCCGTGACTAGAGCTGATGG
>VBKQ01000342.1 GCA_005879505.1 Deltaproteobacteria bacterium | reverse complement strand
GACGCCCCGCAGGCGCTGCGGACCGCGGCGCTGGCGGCCGGAGCGGACGTGGGCGCGGCGGCGGGCCTGTCGCGGTTCGGCGACCGCGTCACTTACGTGCTCGGCGCCGCCGGGCGCGATCTCTCCACCCCGCAGCTCTGGCTGTACAAGGACAATGCCGCCCCCGCTCGCCTGATCGCGCAGGGGGGCGCGGACCTCCGCCTGTTGCAGTACGGCAACCCCGCCGCCGGGGAGTGGTTTCCGCGCATCATCGAGCTCTGGACGTCGGGGCAGCTCGCCGCGCGCTTCGAAGTGCTGGAGGCCAAGGGGGTGCGCGCCGCGACCCAGGAAGAGGAAGACGATTCCCGCGAATGAGCTGTACGCCGTTGCGCTGAACGTCCCCGCCGCGGATGGACTGTTCACCTACCGCATCGGTCCCGGCCTGGGGGAGCCGGAGCCCGGCCGGCGCGTGCTGGTGCCGCTGGGGCGCCGGACGGCTACCGGGATCGTCGTCGGGCCCGGTGAGCCCCAGTCCGAGGTGCGCGAGGCGATCCGCCTCCTCGACGATGCGCCGCTGCTGACGGCGGAGATCGTGGTGCTGGCGAGGTGGGCGGCGGGGCATTACCTCGCTCCGCTCGGCCCGGCGCTCAAGGCGACGTTGCCGCCCGGCATGGACGTGCGCGACGCGCTGGTGCCGCGGCTGACCGAGGCGGGAAGGAGAGTACTCGAGGGCGGACAACTCGACCTTCCGGGCCAGGAGGCGTCGTTGCGGCGCCTGGTACGGAAGGCGGCATCGGGGGCGAAGTTGTCGCGCGCGGGGCTCGCCGATCTGTCGCGGCGCGGGCTGGTGACGCTGACGCGCGAGGAGGTGCCCTCCCGCGTCGCGCCGCAGCTGGTGGCGACGGCCCAGGCGCTGCCGGGAGCGTCGCCGGAGGCGGTGTCCCGGGCTCCACGGCAGGCGGAGGTGCTGGTGTGGCTGCTCGCACGCGGGGCGCCGGTTCCGGTCGAAGAGGTGGTGGCCGCTTTTCCCCGGGCGAGGCCCCATCTGCGGGCGCTGGAGCAGCGCAAGCTCGCCAAGCTCGACCGGATGCCGGCGGGTCCGGCGCCGCTCGTCGAGGCTCCGTGGGGCGGGCAGCGGCACGATCCGACGCCCGCCCAGGCCGGGGCGCTCCGCGAGATCGCGGCTGCCGTCGACGCTCGCGCCTTCGCGCCGTTCCTGCTGCACGGAGTGACCGGAAGCGGAAAGACGTGGGTGTACCTGGAGTCGATCGCGCATGCGCGGGCCTGCGGCCTCGGCGCCCTCGCCCTGGTCCCGGAGATCGCGCTCACCCCGCAGCTCGCGGGGAGGTTCCGGGCTCGATTTGGCGATGACGTGGCGGTGCTTCATTCGGGGCTCTCCGATCCCGAGCGCGTCGCCGAGTGGCACCGCGTGCGCGACGGCCGCGCCGGGATCGTGGTGGGGGCGCGCAGCGCGGTGTGGGCGCCGATCGAGCGGCTGGGGATCGTGGTGGTCGACGAGGAGCACGAGCCCTCCTACAAACAGGAGGAGCGGCTGCGCTATCACGCCCGCGATCTCGCGCTGGTGCGCGCGCAGCGGGCTGGAGCGGTCGCGGTCCTCGGCAGCGCCACCCCGTCGCTGGAGACGCTGCGCCGCGCGCAGGAGGGGAAGCTGCGCACGCTCCGGCTTCCGGAGCGAGTCGAGGCCCGGCCGCAACCGCCCATCACCATGGTCAAGCGGCGGGTTTCCGACGAGCTGATCACTGCCGAGCTGTCCGCGGCGCTGCGGGAGACGCTCGGGCGCGGAGAGCAAGCGATCTTGTTCTTGAACCGGCGTGGCCACACGCGCACCTTGCTCTGCGCCGCTTGCGGCGCCGCGGTCGGTTGCCCGAATTGTTCCGTGGCGCTGGTCCTCCATCGCGCGGGGAGCGAGCGCCTCCGCTGCCATCTCTGCGGGCACGAAGAGGGTCCTCGTCCTGCTTGCGCCGCGTGCGGGGGCAGGAAGCTCGCCGCCCTGGGTGGCGGAACCGAGAAGGTCGAGGAGCAGCTCGAGGCGGTGATCCCGGGCGCGCGGGTGGCGCGTCTCGATCGGGACGCCGCCGGCGGGCCTGGTCAGGCTGCGGCCGTGCTGGCGCGTTTCGCCCGGCGCGAGCTCGACGTCCTGGTCGGCACGCAGATGGTCGCGAAAGGCCACGACTTTCCCGGCGTCACCCTGGTCGGGGTGCTGGACGCGGATGGGCCCCTGCACCTCCCCGATTTCCGCGCCGCGGAGAGATGCGTCCAGCTGCTGATCCAGGTGTCCGGGCGGGCCGGACGCGGTTCGTCGCCTGGGCGCGTGCTGGTGCAAGCCTTCAAGCCTGACGCGGTCTCCCTCGATTACGAGGCCTTCGCCACGGCGGAGCTGCGCCGGCGCGAGGCGTTGCGGTTTCCTCCTTTCGTCCGGCTCGCCGCGGTCCGGCTCGCCGGCAATTCCGAGGCGCGGGTCCGGGGCGCGGCGGAGCGGGCGGCGTCGCTAGTCCGGCGCCTGGCGGCGGCCGGCGAGGCCCTCGACGTGCTCGGTCCCGCGCCGGCGCCGCTCGCCAGGATCCGCGGTAAGCACCGGTGGCAGCTGCTCCTTCGCGCCGGTGATCACGCGCCCTTGCACCGCGCCGGCAGGGAGCTGCGGTCATCCCACCAGACCGCAGGGGTACAGATGGCGATCGATATCGACCCCGTCGCCCTGCTCTGAACCCTGCGACGCGCTGCGGAATCCCATTCTGGCGGCAGCCATACGCTGTGAATATACTGGCGTATTGCTGTCTGACTGCACTCCTGAGGAGCGAGAAGGCATGGCATTGCGAGAGATCCTGATCTGGCCCGACCCCCGCCTGAAGCAGAAGGCCAAGCCCGTAGGCGAGGTCGACGCGAAGATCCGCAAGCTGTGCGACGACATGGCTGAGACGATGTATGACGCCAACGGCGTCGGGCTCGCGGCCCCGCAGGTGGGCGTGCACCTCAAGCTGATCGCGATGGACGTGGACCAGCGCCCTGCGGCCGAAGGCGAGGAGCCGAAGAAGAAGGGCGAGGGCCTGTTCTGGTTGATCGATCCGGTGCTCAAGGTCGGCGACGGCGAGTTCACGTACACCGAAGGCTGCCTGTCGATCCCGGACGAGTACGAGGAGGTCACCCGTTTCGGCCACATCGTCGTGGAGTACACGGATCGCGACGGTCGCCGGAAGCAGAAGGAAGCAACCAATACGCTGCTGTCGGTGTGCGTACAGCACGAGATGGACCATCTGCAGGGCAAGCTCTTCGTCGACCACCTGAGCGCGCTCAAGCGCGAGCTGATCCGGCGGCGGATGAAGAAGCTGAAGTCGCAGCGCGAAGCGGAGCGAAGGGGAGAGGCCACCGCGCTCTGACCGCGAGGAACGGCCTGCGCCGGCCGCCCTTGGGCGGGTCGTGAATTCCGGGAATCCGGCGGCGTCTGAAGTGCCTGAAAGGCTCGCGCCATGCTCGCGTTGGTCGCCTTCCTCCTCTGTGCGCCGCCGCCGGGGCAGCTCCTCGACCTGCGCGAAGGCTCTCTTACCTACACGGTCGTACACAGGCTCCACGAAGTCCGCGCTACGAGCCACCAGGTGGAAGGCCGCGCGCTGGCCCAACCCGACGGCACCGTCAAGGTCCAGGTACGTGTCCGGATCGCCACGTTCGACAGCGGGAATTCGAACCGCGACGAGCACATGCGCGAGGCGACGCACGAGCAATCGCATCCGTACGCGGAGGTGAAGGGAACGATCTCCGGGGTGACGATCCCGCTCCAGCAGCCGCAGGAAACGACGCTGCACGGGACCGTCGAGCTGAATGGCGAGAAGCAGGCCCAGGATATACCGGTGAAGCTCGAACCCGCCCGGGGCGGCGTGCGCGCGACCTTCGCATTCCCGCTCAGCCTCGACGCCTTCAAGGTGGAACGCCCGCAGCTGCTGTTCATCAAGATCGAAGACCGCGCGACGATCTCGGGCGATCTCCGATTCGAGGTGGCGAGATGATCGCCCTGGCCGCGGCGCTGGCGCTCTCGATGCAAGCCGCCCCCGGAGGCTCGCCTCCGCCAGACATCGATCTGCTTCCTCCGCCGGCCGCCCCGGATCCGGCCGCGGTGGCGCGGCAGGAGCAGCTCGACCGGGAATTGCGAACGCGCCGGAACATGCTCCAGCTCCACCAGCTCGGAGGCATGCTGACGCTCGCCAGCCTGGGAGCGACCGTGATCTTCGGCCAGCTCAACTACAACGACCTCTACGGTGGCGGCGGCTATACGCGCCGCTGGTATGACTGGCACCGCTACAGCGCCTTCACCTCCGCGGCGCTCTTCGCCGGGACCGGCGCCCTGGCGCTGTTCGCACCCAGTCCGCTGGAGAAGCCCATGCGCCTGGACACGGCGATGCTGCACCGGATCGCGATGGGCGTCGCCACCGCGGGGCTGGCAACACAGATCGTCCTCGGCTTCGTCACCGCGGGCGGGGTCCTGTTCTTTTAGAACGGCCGCCGAAGGCGGCTTCGCGATCGCGCTTGAGCCCCGAACCCAGCTGGTGCGACAAATGCGGCATGAGCGGTCCCACGAGCTGTTGCACGGTGGAGGATGCGAATCGCGCGCACCATCGCCGGGACCGCCTCGCTGCCCGGCGGCGCTTCGACGAAGTCGAGTGCACCATTTCCCATCTGCTGCGCTTCCCGCACCCCGCGCTGGGCGGACGGCGCTACGGCGAAGCATTGCTGCAGGGTCTCGGCGCGCGGGGCATCGGACCGGGACGCAGCGGCGTCGTCGAGATCGGCGGTGGCGCGGGCCATGTCGCCGAGGCCGCCTGGCGCGGTGACGCCGGACCATTCACGCGCGCGCGGTGGACCGCGATCGATCTCTCGCCGTCGCTGACCGCGGCGCAGAAGCGGCGCGCGCTGGAGCCGTCGCAACCGGGCGGTCCGCATCTGCACTGGGCCGGGCTGCGCGCAGATGCGCTCGAGCTGCCGCTGGCCTCGCGTTCGCTGGACGGGCTGGTGCTGGCGAACGAGGTCATCGCCGATCTCCCCGTGCAAGATGGCCGCAACGCCGGCGCCATCCGCCTGGTCGGCGAGCTGGCCCGCGTTCTTCGTCCTGGTGGTGCGGCCCTGCTCACGGAGTTCGGCGGCGACTTCGAGCCCGCTCCAGTACGGCTGCTCGGCGCGATGGCGCAAGGCGAGCACGTGGAGTGGTCCATCGACTTCCGCCAGCTTCGCGCCGCAGGCGCGCAGGCCGGGCTCGCCGTGGAGGAGCTTCCCCTGCACGCGCTCCTCGGCGCCGACCTCTCCGTTCGCTGTGCGAGCTATACCGACTTGTGGCGGCTGCGCCGGGTGGCGTCGTGCGAGGTCTTTGCCGCGCCCGAGGCCGAAGTGCGGCGCAGGTTTCCGTTGCTCTCGCGCGTCCTCGCCCTGGAGCTGCCGCCGCTCGGCTCGCCCCATTGGCCCGACGCGCATGCGCGGGGCGGATTCGCGCAGCTCTTCCGCGCGCTGATCCTGCGCCGCGGCTGACAACGACGCTTCCTTCCCCACCGTCCCTCACGATCTGCGCGTGGCCGACGCGTCGCTTTTCTCGCTCCCTCTAAAGACGTTCGGTACCGTCATTTGCGTCGACAGACCGGGAGGGGGAAATGGGACTGCGCATTCTCGGGACGACCTTGCTCTTCGCCGCCGCGGCGGCGGCCCAGGATCAGGCCAGCACCGGCCAGAACCAGCCGAATGCTTCGGCCGCGAACGGAGAGGCGTTCGCGGATCCTTCCCTGCTCTTCGGCGGCGCTCCGGGCGCGTACGTCGGCCTGGCGGTGAACAACATCCAGGGCGAAGGCTCCTACGCCTCGACGGTGATCAACACCGAGTTCAATCTCGGGCCGGTGGGGCTCGGCCTCTCGGTGCCCCTGAACCTCCTGGTCTGGAACAACGACCAGTGCTGCCTCGGCGCCACCACGCGCGAGTCGAAGACGTACTTCGGCCTCCTCCGCCGCAGGGACTGGGACGAGGCGCAGGACTACACGCGGTTCATCCGCTACGTCCGCTACGGCAACAAGCGCGACCCGCTCTACGTGCTCGCGGGTCAGCTCTGGTCCGCGTCCATCGGGCACGGCACGCTGGTCAGCCGGTATTCGAACTCGCTGAGCCTCGACCATCCGAAGGCCGGGCTCGCCCTCGACGTGAACACGGACTTCGCCGGCGTGGAGACGCTGACGGACTGGGTGGGCAACCCCAGCCTGATGGCGGGCCGGGCCTACTTCCGGCCGTTCGGGGACACCCCCATTCTCCGCGGCTGGGCCATCGGCCTGAGCGGTGCGACCGACCGGACGGCGCCGGTGGGAGTGGCCGGCCCGCTGCAGTCGGACTCCACGGGAAATCCGATCGTGTCCACTCGGGCGATCCATGCCGCCGGAATCG
>VBKQ01000341.1 GCA_005879505.1 Deltaproteobacteria bacterium | reverse complement strand
CGCGCGCTCCCGGCGGCCAGATGTCCCCCAACCGTCCGGCGACGGCGAAAAGGTTGCCCCGCTTGAGCACCAGCTTGTCCGTGCCGGTGGACTCGGGCAGGGAGCCCAGGTCTTCGTACCCGAGCAGCTCCGCCGCGCCGACGGTCACCAGAGTCCGGGCGGCACCCATCTCATCCCTCCGCGGCGGTGTCGGACCCGGCTTCCTCCACGACGAGCGGCTCGAGGTGCGCCGCGCGATAGACGGTCAGGTAGTCCTCCGCCATCCGCGTGGCGGACCACCGCTGCTCGGCCAGCTTGCGGATTTTCTCGCGGTTGAAGAGCTTGTCGGCCACGCGGGCAGCCGCCACCATCTCGGTCGCGTCGTCGCAGATGACGCCGGTGATGCCATCCTCCACGATCTCCGGTACCGCTCCGCGCGCGGCGCCCAGCACCGGGACGCCGCTGAGCATGGCTTCGATCATCACCAGCCCGAAGGGTTCCTCCCACTGGATGGGAAAGAGCAGCGCGCGTGCGCGGGCCATCAGCGCGGCCTTCCGGTTTCCTCCGACCGGACCGACCTCCAGTACGCGGTGCTTCTCGATCAGGGGGCGCACCTCGGAATCGTAGTACTCGCGCTCGTGCGGCTCCCCGGCCATCACCAGCGGGAGCTTGGCGCGCGCGGCCACCTCGATCGCTTGCGCGACGCCCTTGACGCGATCGTAGCGGCCGAGGAAGAGCAGATATCCCTGGTCCTCCATCGGTTGGTAGCGCGCCGGATCGAGCCCGTGGTGCACCACTGCTGCGATCGCGGCAGTCTCGCGACGCGCCTGCGACCGGCTGATCGCGACCAGCCTCACCTCCGGCGTGCGGCGGTAGAGGTCGCTCAGCTCGGGCACGTAGTCGTGATGGAGCGTGCAGAGCACGGGGTAAGGCGACAGCCGCGCCATCTCCACCGCGGAGGCCGAATGGACGTGGACGACGTCGAAACCGCGCGGGTCGCGCGCGGCATCGCGCAGCGACCACGTCGTATGCACCCGTTCGATGTCGTGGTCCGGCGGCCATTGCGGGGCGGGGAAGTACGAGCGGATCTCGATCTCCGGCAGATCGGAATCGCCGGTGGCGTAGACCACGACGTCCGTGCCCTGCGCCGTGAGCGCTTTCGCCAGCTCGGCAACCACCAGCTCGGTCCCTCCGTAGCCTTTCGGCGGCACGGAAACGAATGGCGTGGAAATCAGCGCGACCCGGAGCGTCATCCCTCCTCCGTTGACGATTCAACGGAGGGAGGATGTGCACTCAGGGCTCGATGGGCAGAGCAGGCGCCCGTCAGGCCGGCCGGTACACGCGGTAGTCGATCTCGGGGAACAGGTTGTCGCGCCCTTCCACGCTCGCCAGCCACATCTCGTCGACGCCGCCGGACTTCAGCTGATCGTAGAGCTTGGAGAAGCGCAGCAGGTGCTCGCGCGTCCGCCGCACGGCGTAGTCGACCATGGTCCCCGTCTTGATGATGAAGGCCCAGTCCGACGACTGCGCCAGAAGCAGCTCGCGCGCCGCCTGGTTCAGCGCGCGCCGGATGACCCCGCTTGCATCCTGGTAGATTCGCGCGAGCTCGATCATCCGCTCCGACGCCTTGTGCACGTAGCGGTAGATCCAGTCGTTCCCCTCGTCGAGCCAGACCGCCGCGTATCCGCCGGCGCCCCACGAGGACATCGGCGGTTGCGCCAGCTGCTGCTCCGGGTATTCGCGCAGGTAATCGATCGGCGACTGGAGCCGGAGCACGTCCTGCTCGCGGGCCGCCTTGCGGATCAGGTAGTCGAGGAAGATCGGGCCCTCGTACCACCAGTGCCCATACAGCTCCGCGTCATAGGGCGAGATGACGATGGGCGGGGGCCCGTCGCGGAACGCCGCCTGCAGGAACTGGATCTGCTTGGTCCGGTTGAAGAGGAAATTTCCCGCGTGCGTTTCGGCGCGCTCGCGCGCGGCGTTCGGATCGTACGGCTGCTTCTCGCCGAGCGGCACCTTGCCCGTGATCCGGTAGTACTTGATCCCGGTGTTCTTGCGGTCGCCAGTCGCCTGGATGTAGGGCCGGACGTACTCGTGATCGAGGTCCCAGCCGATGTCCCGGTAGAACTCACGGTAGACCGGGTCGCCGGGATAACCGTGCTCGGCGCTCCAGACTTGCATGGAGCTTTCCGGGTCCCGCGCGAACGCGGCCACGCCGCTCGGGGTGTACACCGGCGCGTACACGCCCCGCCGGGGCCGCGGCACCGCGTTGGCGAGGGCGTGCGAATCGACGAAGAAGAAACGGATGTTCTCCGCTGCGAGGTAGCGATCGATCCCCGGAGCGTAGCCGCACTCCGGCAGCCAGATGCCGCGCGGATCCCGCCCGAAATGCATCCGGTAATGCATGCAGGCGACCTGGACCTGCGCGCGGATCGCTTCCTGGTGCACCATCAGGGGCAGAAATCCGTGGGTGGCGCCGCAGGTAATGATCTCCACCGCACCGGCGTCCTGCAGGCGCTTGAAGGCGGCCACGAGATCCCGGCGGTACCGATCGTGGAACAGGCGGCGCAGATGGTAGAGGCGCTCGCGGTAATGCCAGGCGAGCGGGCCGAACTGCGGGTCCGCGCGCGTGCGGTGCACCTCCTTGTCGCAGAGCTCGCAGAGCAGGTCGAGCCGCTTCGCATAGCGCGACACGAGCAGCTCGTCGCGCAGCATTCCGACCAGGGGCGGCGTCAGCGTCAAGGTGATCCGGAACGGGACTCCGTCGTCGACGCAGCGGTCGAACACCTCCAGCAGTGGAAGGTACGTCTCGGTGATTGCCTCGTAGAGCCAATCCTCCTCGAGGAATTCCGGGTATTCCGGGTGGCGCACGTAAGGGAGATGTGCGTGCAGGACGATCGAGAGCGCGCCGTAGCTCATTTGCCCTTTCCTTCATCGTCGGCGCGCAGGGTCGCGCTCCAGGGAAGCGTGCCGGCGGGGCTCGACCCGAAAGGTCCTCCGAAGCTCGAGCCGCTGAACGCGCGCGGCTGCAGGCGGCGCTCCCATCCCGCCGGAGCCGAGCCGCCGTAACTGAGGGGCCGGCCCACCGGGATCCTGGCCGTGATCGCCTGGTCGAGCGGAAGGCGCAGGTAGAATGCTTCCAGCTGGTCGGAGGGCGCCGCCGGAGGCAATCGCGCCGGACGCGCGGCGCGCATCAGCCGTGCACCGCGCTCGCCCACGGCCCAGAGCTCCGCGCGCAGCTCGAGTCCGGGCGGCAGCTCGCGCAGGTACCACCCCCTGGCGTCCAGATGGACTTCCGTTTCCCTCACCAGGTCCCCGCCACCGTTCCTCGAGTTCCAAAGCTTGATCATGGCGCGGGCGCGGCCCAGTCCCGCGAAGGCCTGCTCGATCTGCTGCGGGGAGAAGTCCCAGTAGATGAAGAGCGTGGTGGGATCGCGGACCAGGCCGACGAGCCGCGCATCTCCGTACGCCCAAGGCAGCTCTCCCAGGCCCTCGTTGACCAGGCCATGGGCCGGCAGCGGCGCCGCCGCCGCGGGCGTATGCACGCGCACGTCCGACTCCGGAACGATCCCGGGCGGAGCGAGCGGCACGCCGGGATGGGCGGGCTCGCCGCGATGCTGATCCCCTCCGTCGCGCATTTTTGGACCGGTCTTGGTTGCTTCGCGTCTTGCGGGATTGCGGCGGAGACATAGATCGCTCGCCGCCGCGGCGCAATGCTTCGAGTGAGAGCCGCGTCACCGCACCGACACCTGCGGGGCTTCTACTGAGATGCCAACGATTGCGCGTTGCGCAGGGCATATTCCTTGAGCGCCGGCTGCACATCCGTCGCAGGGCTCTCGGCATAGGCACGGTAGAGCTGCGCCGCTTTCGCCGGCTGCCCGAGCGCCCGGTATGCTTCCGCGAGCCCGAACAAGGGAGAAGCGAGCGACGGGTCCGAGCCGCGCGCCGCGGAGTAGTCGGCGGCGGCAGCGTCGTAGTCCAGAAGGCCCATCCGGGCAGACCCGCGGGCAACCAGCGCAACGGCATACCCAGGCCTCTTGCGCAGCGCCTCATCGAGAGCACTCAAAGCGTCCCGGTAATTGCGCTCATTGATCATCCGGACCGCCGCGGTATAGCGCTCTCGCGCGCCCGCCTCGTCGACGACGGGCTTGGGCGGCGGCGAAAGGATCGCCAGCCGTTCGCGCGAGGCCGCAAGGCCTTCCTTCGCCGAGGCGTTCTTCCCATTCAGCCTCAGGGCCCGCGAGAAGGACTCGCCGGCCTCGAGGTCGTGACCCATCCGCGCGTAGGTCTCGCCGAGCCGGACCCAGACGGACGCGCTCCCGGGATCCTCGCGGGTGAGGTCCTGATAGGCGAAAAGGGCGGCGCGGAAATCCCGCGCGGCGAATGCGCGGTCTCCGGCGGCCATCAGCGAGACGGCGTCGGCGGCGAGCAGGACGGCGATGACGAACGGCATGGTTCGAGAGTAGCGGGGGATCGGGAGAGGAACAAATTCGCGCCGCGTCTACCTGGGAGGGGGGAAACGCACACTCGAGCACGGCGGTTCACAACCGCTTCAAAGGCTGTTTCCGCCTTCGCGGAAACAGCCAGCAACTGCGTAGCCCCTAAGCCGCCTCCGGCGGCCGGGGCTAATCGACCTTCCGATCAATCACCGTCGCAATCCCCATGCCATACCCGATACACAGCGTGATCAACGCGCGCCGCTGCCCGGTCCGCTCGAGCTCGTACAGCGCGGCAGCGAGGAGCATCGCTCCAGTCGCGCCCAGCGGGTGCCCCAGCGCGATGGCGCCGCCGTTCGGGTTCACCTTCTCCATCGGGATGCCGAGCTCCTGCGCAACCAGGATGGGGATGGGGGCGAACGCCTCGTTGATCTCGAAGAGATCGATGTCGTCCACCTTCAGCTCCGCCTTGGCCAGGGCGTTGCGCGCGGCGGGGATGGGACCGGTGAGCATGAGGACGGGATCGCTGCCGGCCACGGCCATGGAGACGATGCGGGCGCGCGGCTTGAGGCCCAGCGAACGAGCTCGGCCCTTCGACGCGATCACCACCGCCGCGGCGCCGTCGACGATCCCCGACGAATTGCCGGCGTGCAGCACGCCGTCCTCCTTGAACGAAGGCTTGAGCGCCGCGAGCGTATCGACGGTGGTGCCGGGGCGCGGGTGCTCGTCGCGGTCGAAGGTCCGATCGCCGAGCTTGAGCGGCAGGATCTCGCGC
>VBKQ01000340.1 GCA_005879505.1 Deltaproteobacteria bacterium | reverse complement strand
GGGAGAAGCATGGGCCGCCGAATCGTTCGACGACTTGCGCTCGCCGCAGTTTGCCTGGCCGCGCTCGCCGCGTGCGTGGTGAACCTCAGCTTCGATATGGACCAGCCGGGGATCCCTCTCGCGACCTCGGCAGCCGGCGCCGCTTCCACGAGCACGCTGGTCGACCTGGGCAACTCCAACGACATCCGGACGCATCGCAACGACATCCGCAGCCTCGATCTCGAGTCCGTGGATGTGACCATCACGGAGGTCAAGCCGGGCAACGTGGCGGGGAACCTGGCCGGCACGCTCACGTTGCGCAAGGACCTGGGGGACCCCTCCACGGAAGTGAAGGTCGGCGACCTGCAGAACTTCCCGGTGCTGCCCCAGAGCACCAAGCGGATCAAAGGCAACCCGGCGGTGGATGCCTTCCTGCTCGAACGCCTGCACGACGGCGGCAAGTTCTACGCGATCATCAGCGGGACCACGGACGGGGCGACGGACATCGTTCTCGACGTCCTCCTGCACGCCTCGATGGGTTACGAGACCGGCCTCTTCTAAGCGTTACGAGGACGGCCTCTCCTGAGCGCCGCCCACCGGCCGAGCAGCCTGCCCAAGTCCTGCGTCAGGCCCTAGTTTTGGCGCGTGGCCATCCTGCAAGCGCTGATCAGCTATCTGGCCAAGTCGGCGGGCAAGGCACTGAACGCCATCTTCGGCTGGGCAGTGATTGCGCTCTTCGGCAGCACCTCTCCCAAAGAGCAGACGATGCTCTCGGCGGTGGTCGCCGCGGCGGCGGCATGGCCGATCCTGCTTCTCGGCGTGATCGTCCCGAAGATCGCCTTGCTGGTGATCGCTTTCGTTCCGCTCTCGAAATCGGTGCCCGGTTTCTGGCTGCGCCTGATCTGGATCGCGCTCGCGGTCGCGGTGCCGATCGCCGTCGGGACGGTGGTGGCGAAGCGCGGTTCCCGGGACACGATGCCCGAGCCGGGCTGGAAGAGGTTCCTTCGCGGTTTCCCCGTCACGCTCGCGCTCGCCTCCGCCTTCCTCCTCATGGTGGTGGTCGCCCCCATCCTCCGCATCGTGACCGTGATCCGCAGGCGGGAAGTGGTGCGGATTCCCTCGGTGATGGACAAGACGATCACCGCAGGGGCGATGGCGGCGCTGGCGGAAGCGCTGGAGGGCATCGGCATCGCGCTGCGCCCGGCGGATGCGCCCTGGTACCAGACGGCGCCGGCGAAGATCCTCCTGCGCATCGGCGGCCGGCCGTTTGCGGCGATGGCGAGCGAGCACGTCGAGTACCGGCGCAACGACGAGCTCGAGGTGACCGTCCTTCCCAACGAGACCATCCTGCGCGGCGTGCCCGTGCTCGTCGGCCACGCCCGCGCCCTCTGCGCCGAGGTGTACGGCCCCCGGCCCATCGTCCAGACCTTCGACCCCGGAGCTCGGGAGCTGGAGGCGCACGCCAAGCGCGTCTGGGCCATCTATCTCGAGCAGCCGCATGCGCACCGGCGTTCCGGCATTCTCGAGCGGCGCCTGATCGAGCTGTCCGCGCAGCTCTCGCGCCTGAACCTGCCTTGGGACGAGTGGCAGATCATGTACCGGCTGCTTTTGCAGCTCGACCGCGCGCTGCGCGGAGACGAGCCGTTGCTCGAGCGAGCACAGCGATTGGAGGAGAGCGACATGGCGGAGGAGAAGGTTGCGCTGCCCGCGCCGCGCAAGATGGAAAAGCTGCCGGCCCGGACGGAGTCGATGCCCGTTCCGGTGGAAGCGATGTCGAATCGCCAGCTGGTCGGCCACGTGATCGAGAGCGCGACCCAGCTCGCGAAGAAGGAGATCGAGCTGGCGAAGTCCGAGCTGCGCGCCGACGTCCGGAAGGAAGTGGCGATGGCGAAGGGCCTGGGCGTGGCGGGGCTCTGCGCTCTCTGGACGGTCAGCTTGATGCTGGTGGCCTGCGCGCTGGCGCTCGGCACGGTGATCGCGGAATGGGCCGCGGCGCTGATCGTCGCCGGCGTGGTGCTGGCGGTCGGGACGGTGGCCGGGCTCTTGGGATGGGGCAAGCGCGTCAAGACGCCGCTGGAGGCGACGCGGCGCACCCTGAAGGAGGACGCACTGTGGGCGAAGGAACGTCTCGCGTGAATGACGGGAGCGCTCCGGCCGAGCCGCGGTCGCCTCGGGAGATCGAGAGCGACATCGAGCACCTGCGAAGGCGGCTGGACCGGTCGCTGGCGGAGCTGGACCGCAGGCGCCACGAGCTGACCGACGTCAAACTGCAGATGCGCAAGCATCCGGTGGCGTTCATCGGCGCGGGCGCAGTCCTGGTCCTGATGCTCGGCGGGGTGGGCTACGCAGTCTACCGCTCACGCAAGCGGCAGGAGCTGCCGGCGAAAGCGAAACGGCTGCGAATCGCCATCGGCCGCGCCGTGGACGCGCCGGAGAAGGTGGCGCGCGGGGAACCTCCGGTCTGGGAGAAGATCGCCGCGGCCGTCGGCACGACCATCGCCGTGAGCCTGACGAAGAAGCTGATCGACCGCGCCTGGAACCGGCCGTAGATCTATCCGGCTCATGCAGCCGGTCCTGACTCTGATCGTCGCGCACATCTGCTCCATGCTTGGCTTTGCGACGTTCGCGGCGCTTCTCCCGCAGCTTCGCGACGAATGGTCGCTCACCAACGCGCAGGCCGGGCTCGTGGGCGGCATGTTCTTTGGCGGGTACGTCGTGTCGGTATCGTACTGGACGGCGCTCACTGATCGCAGCGACGGCCGCAAGGTCTACGCCGCGGCCAGCGTGTTTGCCGCCGCCGCCAGCGTGGGGTTCGGGTGGCTCGCGCGCGGATTCGGGAGCGCGCTCTTCTTCCAGGCGTTGCTCGGCGTCGGGATCGCCGGAACGTACATGCCCGGCTTGCGCCTGCTCTCCGACCGGGTCTCCGGCCCGCAGCAGAGCCGGTCCATCGCCTTCTATACGGCGTCGTTCGGTATCGGCACCGCGCTCTCCCTCGCGCTGGCCGGCGCGGTTGCTCCGCGCGCCGGATGGAAGGCGGCGTTTCTGGTCTCCGCCATCGGCCCGCTGATCGCCGGAACGTTGGTCTTGGTGCTGGTCGGCCCTCTACAGCGGCCCGACGCGGCGTCGCGAGTCACGGTTTTCGTCCCGTTCGCGTCCTGGGGATCCGTACTGCGGCGCCGTGACGTCGCCGGGTACATCGTCGGCTACGCGGTGCACTGTCTCGAGCTGTTCGGCTCCCGCAGCTGGATGGTGGCGTTTCTCGCCTATTCCGCCGAACTCCAGGCCGCGCGGTTCCCTTGGCGCGCGCAGACCATCGCCGCCGTCGTGAACCTCATGGCGGTACCGGCGTCCATCGCCGGAAACGAGGTCGCGCTGCGCGTCGGCCGCCGCCGCTGGATCCTGCTCGCGATGGGAGCGTCAGGCGCGAGCGGCATCGTGCTCGGGCTATCGGCCTCTACTCGCTCGCCGGTTTCGGCGGCGGCATGCTCGGACCGGTGATCTTCGGCGCGGCGCTCGACATGGCCGGAGGCGCCGGGAGCGCGCCCGCGTGGGTCGCGGCCTACGCGGCGATCGGCAGCGGCTGCCTCGCTGCGCCCGCCGTGGCGCGCTGGTTCGCGCGCCGCGGCGTGGACTGACTTCAGCTGCTCACTGGGAAAGGCTGGCTGCGCCCGGGAAGGAACGAAAGGCCAGGCGCGATTGCGCCTGGCCCTCGTCTTCTGCCGGTTCACTGCGTCTGGTCAGTGCGCGCCATTCATCAGCTTGCCGCTCGGGTCGATCTTGAAGACGAAGACGTCCTCGCCGCCGGCGTTCGGTGGCGGGCCGAAGTCGCCGTTCGTGGTTCCGGTCACGTAGGCGTTGCCGCCGGCATCCACCACTATGCCGTTCGCAAATTCGCCCAGATCGCTCCCGAACTGGTGAAGCCAGAGGCGCGTCCCCGCGGTGTCGTACTTCGCCACGAAAGCGTTCGGCTCACCGCCCGGGGTGTCCCCGAGCATGCTGCCGGCGATCCAGCTGTTTCCGGCGGCGTCCACGGCCACCGCGTTCCCGTTGTCGGAATCCGTCGATCCGAACTGTTGGAACCAAATCTGGTTCCCCGACGAGTCGTACTTGGCGAGGAACACGTCGGTGTCGCCGATCGGGATGCCCTCGATGGTGACGATGACGCTGCCGCCCACATAGGCATTGCCGGCGGCATCGACGCCTACGCCGTTGGCAGCTTCCCCGTCAGCGCTGCCGAACTGGCGGATCCACAGGAGGTTTCCGGCACTGTCGAGCTTCGCGAGGAAGGCGTCTTCCCTCCCGCCGTTCGCGGTACCCGCGAGAACACCAGTCGTATGGCCTGCCACGTACACGTTCCCGGCCTGATCAAGCGCGACTGCGCGTGCGAAATCGTTCCCCGAGGAGCCGATCAACCGGGTCCAGACCTCGTTTCCGAGCGTGTCGAGCTTCGTCACGAATGCATCATTGAGGCCGGCGTTGGTCTGATCGCTTAGAGACTCCGATGTGCTTCCGGCGGCGTAGGTGTTGCCGGCAGCATCCGCTACGATCCCGGAGGACCTCGTAAGGCCTCCGGAACCGCCGATTGCCTTCGTCCAGAGCGAATTGCCGGCCGCGTCGAACTTCGTCACCATCGCGGACGACCCTGTCCAGACGACGTACCGATTCCCCGCCGCGTCGATTGACACTCCGTTCCCCTCGTCGTGGCCCGCCGTGCCGAACTGCCGCGTCTGGTACCGCGCGCCGGAGCGGTCGAGGCTGGCAAGAAATGCGTCGTAGTCGCCGAAGTTCGCGTCGCTGGTGAGCGCGCCGTTCGTCGTGCCGGCGACGTGGATGTTGGCGCCGTTGGAGTGCACGTAGTTCGGATCGCACTCGAACCCGCACGCGCTGCCATCGCAGGTGGCCTTCGCGTGCTCGGGCGGCGCGGCGCAAGGCGTGCAGGACTTACCGCAGCTGTTCAAGCTCGAGTTGCTGACGCACTTCCCATCGCAGCTGTGCTGTCCCGCGTCGCACGTCGGCGGCGGCGGAGGAGCGCCGCAGATGACCTGGGTGCGGCATTCGGCCGACCCCACCTCGTGGCTGACGACGAAGCGGTTCTCTACGACGTTCTGGCAGACCGGGGCAGCACCCGTCGCGCCACCCTTGAACAGGTCGAGGCACTGTTGCTGGCTATCGACGTTGACGACCACCACTTGCTCGGCCCTGCCATCGACCGCGAGCGAGAGCCCCGGGCCGATGAGGGTGCCGAACGTCGCCTTCGACGCGAGCGCGTCGAGGAGCGGGTCGGAGACGGCGGTCACCACCGAGGTATCGGCAGCGAGGTTGTGGACCCCGATACGGAATCCGATCGCGGCGGGGTAAGTGCCGACCTCGAGCACCGCCGCAGGCGCGACGGCAAACATCGGTAGCCCGGTCGCGGGGTCGAGCATCGGGTGGCCGGTCGCATCGAGCTTCACGATGCCAGCCCTCTTCTCGCACTCGAGCTCGTGGGCGGCGGACGCGAAGCCGAAACCGGCGAACAGCGCGAAGATCACTACGCGGAAGAATCGCTTGTTCATGGCGGGCTCCTAGTAGTGGACCGAGAAGCGCGGTTGGAAGAACCCGCTCTGCACCGAGCTCGCCACATCGAGGTGGAGCACGACGTGGCAGCGATTCAGGCTCACCTTGGCGGCGTCGAACTGGAACTGGATGGGCGATGCGCAGAGGGTAAGATCCGTGCACGTCCCGCTAGTGCACGTGCTGACGCGGTCGAGGCGCACGGTGACGTCGACCTTGCCCGTCGGCATCTTCACGATCGCCAGGCGGTCGTCACCCGGCGCGGAAAGCACACCCGAGCGGGTGAACTCCGGCGTCAGTGCGCCGCTGCTGCCCTGCAGGTCGACTCCCGCCAGCCGCAGGTCGAGCTCCTGCGCGCCCGCGTTCACACCGGCGAGGCGAACTGTCAGCTTGTCGTTGCACGGAACCGAATTGTTGTTGCTCCCGCCACCGCCGGTCGTGGTCCCTTCTCCGCCCGTCGTCGACCGGGAGCTCCCCGCCGGACCGGTCCCGCACGCGAGCGCGAGCGCCGTTCCGATCACCAATGCCTGCCTCATTGCTCCCCCCCCAAGAAATTTGTCTGATACTCTCCAGGCTCTGCGCGTCTGGCGCCCGCGCCCGGTGCGGCGCGCGCGGCGAGTTCAAACCGCGTGCCGGAAATCACCTGCTGCCGGCAGTACGGTCGCGAAGGGATGAATTGCTCAACAGCCGATACTTCGGGCACCGCGGACGGTGCCCG
>VBKQ01000321.1 GCA_005879505.1 Deltaproteobacteria bacterium | reverse complement strand
GGGTGGCGGTCCCACCCCGATCGATCCCGCGGCCGGAGATCAGATCCTGGGCGGCTTCTCGCGCGATGGAAAGAGGCTCTTCTACGCCGTCCGCAATGGAGCGGCGATTTCCCTGCGCACGTTCGCTCTGGACACGAAAACCCGGTCGGAGGTCACGCCCCCTCCGCCGGCGGCAGGTACGCAGACTCCCTCCGATTCGCTTCCTCTCGCGGAGGTCCTGTCCGGCTTGTTCGCTCTCGGACCGCCCTCGCCGGACGGCCGGAGCATCATCGCGCTGGTCCGCAGGTCCGGGTCCGAGGCCGTCGTCCTCGCAGATTTCACTTCCGCCCGCGGCAACGTGCTCGTCTCCTCGGACAAGCCCGCGCGATTCCGTCATCCCCGCTTCTCGCCGGACGGACGCACCCTCTACTTCCTGACCGATGCCGGCCGCTCGACGATGGGCGTCGACGCCGTCACCGTGCAGGACCGCTCGCGCAAGACCGTCCACGCGCCGCCGGGCAACGTGGAGGCTTTCGCGGTCAGCGAGGACGGCCATCGCCTGGTGGTGGCGGTCGAATCGAACGGCCAGGACGTCTTCTCGCTCCTCGATTTTCCTTCGCTGCGGGCCCAGCCCCTCGCCGCTCCTCCGTCGGGAGCCCTGGCAGACGGAGGCTTGATCTGGGACCGGACTGGCGAGCGCCTCTTCTTCGGCTGGCGCCTCTCCGACGACACGACCGACATCTGGCAGCTCCGCACCGGGCGGGGAACGCCGTTGCGGCTCACGCGCAGTCCGCGTCCGGGTCTTCGCCGCGATGAGATTCCCCGGCCGTCGCTGATCCGGGCCGGCACCGGACCCGCCTGGCTGTGGCGGCCGCCCGGGGGCACGAAGCCGCGGGTAGCCGTCCTCATCGCCGCCGCGGCCACTCGCCCTGTCTTCGACAAGCGGATCGCTGCGCTGAACTTCGCCGGGCTGGCCGTGCTCGCGGTGAACGGTCCCGGCGCGCAGAAGGCCGCGCTCTCCTACCTGCATGCGGCGCAAGACCTCGATTCGCGAGACCCGCTCCTGCTCGATCCGGACGGCCTGGAGGTGGAAGAACCTTCCCAGTGGGGTGGCGTCGTCACCGGGCCGGGCCACCATCGTGGAGGCCTGGAGCTCGATGCCGATCGTCCCGATCTGCGCGCACTCGTGCGCTATGCCCGCCACGGCGCCAGCAACTGAATCGCGTCCGGCGGCCGCGACTAGAGCTCCGTGGCGATGTCTGCCGCCGCCGCGCTCAGGGCGAAGGCCGCGGGCGCGCCGGGAACGCCCATCCCGATCAGCAGCACGACGTAGTACCCCTCCGGCAGCGATCGGCAGAGCAGCGTGCCCGCGCTGCATCCCAGCCGCAGCTCGATGATCGCGCCCGCGCCGCGCTCCCGCGCGCTGGCCGTCAGATCCGCCCACACCGACGCGAGCTGCGCCCCCACCACCTTCATCTCGTATTCGGAGAGCGCGGCGTCGCGGATCACCACCTCGACCGATTCGCCTTCGTGATCGCAGAAGACCGCGCCGCGAGCCCCGGAAACGCGCTCCACCAGGCTCGTCAGCATGCCCCGGAACGACACGGCCGCGCTTGTACCCGCACGGTCCGAGTGGTAGCAAGCGGCCTCTGCTCGAGAAGGAGCGTCCACGTTGGACAAGCGCGCGGCGATCGTGCTCGGCGTCATCTTCGGCGGTCTGTTCCTGGTGCTGTTCGGCTTCATGCTGCTCGCGTATTCGGCGCTGAAGAGCACCAGCACGGGCGTCAGCCTGGAGACGGAGACGACGGTCGGCGCCCGCATCGGCATCGTCGAGGCGAAGGGAACCATCGGCGAGGCGGCGCCCTCGGGAATCGACTCCGACAAGGTCGTCAAGCTGCTGAAGAAGTACGAAAGGGACGAAGACATCAAGGCCGTCGTCCTGCGCGTCGACTCGCCGGGCGGCGCCGTCGCCCCCTCGCAGGAGATCCACGACGCCGTCAAGCGCATCAAAGCGAGCAAAAAGGTGGTTGTTTCGATGGGCGGGATGGCGGCATCGGGCGGCTACTACATCTCGGCGCCGGCGGACCGGATCTTCGCCGAGCCCGGGACGCTCACCGGCTCCATCGGCGTGATCTTCTTGCACTTCAACGTGCGCGGCCTGCTGGAGTGGGCGAAGGTCGAGGAGACCACGCTGAAGAGCGGCAAGTACAAGGACACGCTCTCGCCCTTCCGTCCCATCCAGGAGAGCGATCGGGAGGAGATCCAGAGCATCTCGGACGACGTCTACTCGCAGTTCGTGCAGGCGGTGGCGCAGGGGCGCGGCATGCCGGAGGCGCGGGTGCGCGAGATCGCCGAGGGGCGCATCTACACCGGGAAGCGGGCGAAGGAGCTCAAGCTGGTGGACGAGCTGGGCGGCTTCGACGACGCCGTGGCGGCCGCCTGGGGACTTGCTGGGCAGAGCGGAGAGCCGAAGGTGCAATATCCACCGCGCGATCGGGAGCTGTCGCTGCGGGACCTGGTCCGCGGGGCCTTCCAGGGCGCGTTCCAGGGCGCCACCGAAGGCGTGGGGTCCGCGGTGCCGCGCCAGGGCGGGCTCATGTTCCTGGCCCCCAATCTGGTGAGGTGATGGATCAGCTCTGGGCCCCCTGGCGGATGGAGCCGATCGAGAAGGGAGAGCGGCAGAGCGGATGCATCTTCTGCGAGCTGCCGCGAGCCGGCGACGATCGCGAGAACCTCGTCCTCGGCCGGACCGCGCACACCTTCTCGATCCTCAACCGCTTTCCCTACAACAACGGGCACCTGATGGTGGTGCCTCGCGCGCACGTGGCGGAGCTCACGGCGCTCCCCCGAGAGGAGCACGACGAGCTCTCGGAGATGCTACGCGTCGCGGTTCGCCTCGTCGGTGAAGCCTACCGCCCGCAGGGTTACAACCTCGGGATGAATCTCGGCCGCGCGGCCGGCGCCGGCATCGCCGACCACCTGCACTGGCACGTCGTGCCGCGCTGGAACGGGGACACGAACTTCATGCCCGTCCTGGCCGACAACAAGGTGATGATCGAGCACCTGCACGCCAGCTGGGACAGGCTGCGCCCCTCGTTCGATCGGGAGTACTCCAAGGGAACGACATGGTGAAGGAGCGGGTCGCGGCGCTGCTGCGCGACGCGCTGCAGAGGTGCGTGCGGGACGGCCTGTTGCCGCCGGGCGATTATCCCGTCCAGCTGGATGCGCCGAAGCAGGCGGCGCACGGCGATTTCGCGGCCAATGCGGCGATGACGTTCGCGAAGCCCCATGCCGCTGCAACGGGGGCCAAGAAGCCCGACCCGCGCGCGCTGGCCCAGGCGATCGTCGAGCGCATCGAGGACCGGGAAGGGATGCTCGCCGCCAAACCGGAGATCGCCGGGCCGGGATTCCTCAACATCCGCCTCGCGCCGGACGTCTGGCACAAGGCCTTGCGGGCCGTCTGGGACCAGCGGGAGCGCTTCGGGCGCAGCGATGCCGGCCTCGTCCTGCGCACGATGGTGGAGTTCGTCAGCGCGAACCCCACCGGTCCGATGCACGTCGGCCACGGACGCGGCGCGGTCATCGGCGACGTGGTGGCGAACCTGCTCGAATGGGCTGGCTACCAGGTCTTCCGCGAGTTCTACATCAACGACGCCGGCGGGCAGGTCGGGCGGCTCGCGCACGCGGTGCTGGCGCGCGCCACCGAGCTGCGCGCCGACGTGCCGCGCGTGCCGCTCGATCCGGAGGACTAT
>VBKQ01000320.1 GCA_005879505.1 Deltaproteobacteria bacterium | reverse complement strand
CTGGAGCGCGTCGCGGGATACAAGCGCCTGCCCGTCGTCGTCGACGACGCCTTCGGGATCCTGGAAGCGCCGAAGCGCGCCCTGATCGGGAAGATGCTGAAGGGAATCGGGACACAGACGCAGGTGATCCACCGCGTCGCCGACGCGTCGGAAACGGGCACCGCGGACCTCGTCCTCAAGGCATAGCGGCCCGCGCTCGCAGCCCGATCATGAAATGTGTTCTAGTCCGGCCGTGAGCACGAGGATGAGGTTCGGCGCGCTCGGTGAGGAAGCGGCAGCGGACCTGCTGCGCTCGGGCGGCTATCGCATCGTCGCGCGCAATCACCGCTGCCCGCGCGGGGAGATCGACTTGATCGCGGAGAAGGGTGAGTTGCTGGTGTTCGTGGAGGTCCGCACCCGGGCGACCGGCGCTTTCGGCGGCCCGGAGGAGACGGTCAACCAGCGCAAGCAGCGGCGCGTGATCGCCGCGGCGCGGGATTACCTGGCGCAAAGGCGGGGACCTGCCAAGGCGGCGCGGTTCGACGTCATCGCCGTGGTCGACGGTCCCCAGGGACCGGCGCTGACGCACTTCGAGAACGCGTTCGATGCGGGGCCATAGGGTGCCGCTGTTCGTGGTCGCGACGCCGATCGGGAACCTGGCGGACATCACCGAGCGCGCTCGTGAAGTGCTCGCCTCCTGCGACGCGGTGGTCGCCGAGGACACTCGCCATTCGGGAAATCTGCTGAAACACCTCGGTATCCAGAAGCCGCTTCACTCGCTGCCCGCCTTCGACGAGGGGGCGCGCGTGGAGCCCCTGGTGCATCGCCTGGTGAACGGCGAATCGCTCGCGCTCGTCACCGATGCGGGAACGCCGGCCGTGAGCGATCCGGGATCCGTTCTCGTGCGGCGCGCGGTGGAGGAGGGCGTCGCCGTGGTACCAGTGCCGGGGCCTAGCGCCGCGATCGCGGCGGTCAGCGCGACCGGCTATCCCGAAGGACGGTTCCATTTCGCCGGTTTCTTGCCCCGGAAAGCCTCCCACCGTTCGCAGATGCTGGCGGAGCTGCGGCCGCTGCGTGCCCAGCTCGTCTTCTACGAATCGCCGCAACGGCTCGCACAGACGCTCGCAGACCTGCGCGCGGAGCTCGGCGATCGGCAGGCGCTCGTCGCCCGCGAGCTGACCAAGGTGCACGAGGAGCTGGCGCGCGGCACATTGTCTGCTCTGGAGCGGCAGTTTTCGGGGGAGGTACGGGGCGAAGTGGTGATCGTCGTACGCGGCGCGTCCGAGCTGGCCGCTGCAGATCCCGCATTCCTCGAAGCCGACGTCCGAGCCCGGCTGGCGAAGGGCGAACGCCCGAAACAGATCGCCGAGGCCCTCTCCGGCCGGTACTCGAAGCGCCACGTCTACCAGCTGGCGCTGAAGCTGAAACGGTGACCGTTCAATCCTCTCCGCGGAGCCCGAACTCCTTCATCTTCATCTGCAAGCTCTTGCGGGAGATCTTCAGCAGCTTCGCCGTTCGCGTCACGTTGCCGTTGGTCACTTCCAGCCCGCGGACGATCAGGTCGCGCTCGATCGCCTGCACTTGCTCCTTGACGATCTCTTTCAGCGAACCCGGGCCGGCGGGAACTCCGGGTGACGCTGCCGCGGCCAGGTCCTCGGGGCTGACCGGTGTGGCGCGGAGCGAGGGCGGGAGATCGGCGGCGCGGATCACCGGCCGCTCCGCGAAGAGGATCGTCCGCTCGAGCACGTTCTCGAGCTCACGGATGTTGCCGGGCCAGGAGTACCCGGAGAGGGCAGCGAGCGCGTCGTCCTCGATCCGCTCGACGTTCTTCTTCAGCCGGGCGTTGTACTTCTGCCGGAAGTGCTCCACCAGCAGCGGGATGTCCTCCCGCCGCTCACGCAGCGGGGGAAGTTGAACGGGGACCACGTTCAGCCGGTAGTACAGATCTTCCCGGAACCGTCCGGCGGCGATCTCTTTCGTCAGATCGCGCGAGGTAGCGGCGATCAGGCGCACTTCCACCCGGGTCGTCTTCACCCCGCCCACGCGTTCGAACTCGCTCTCCTGGATGGCGCGCAGGAGCTTCACCTGCATCTCGATCGGGATCTCCCCGATCTCGTCGAGGAACAACGTCCCGCCATCGGCCAGCTCGAAGCGGCCGGGCTTGCTCTGCACGGCGCCGGTGAACGCCCCTTTTTCGAATCCGAACAGCTCGGCCTCGACCAGCTCGCGCGGGATCGCTGCGCAATTGATCTTGATGAACGGCCGGTCGCGGCGGCTGGACTTTTCGTGCAGCGCGGTGGCGACCAGCTCCTTGCCCGTGCCGCTCTCGCCCTGGATCAGCACGGTGGAGGGCGCGTCCGCCACCTTGGCGATGACCTGCTGCAGCTCGACCATCCGCTGGCCCTTGCCGACGATCTCGGTGAACCGCCGCCCGGGCTCGTCGGGAATGACGTTCCGGGCGTTCAGGTCGGACTGGCGCGCCGCCTTGGCGATGATCGTCTTCAGCTCGGCATGCTCGAACGGCTTGGTGACGAAGTCGAAGGCGCCGGCCTTCATCGCCTCGACGGCGCTGTCCACGCGGCCGTGCGCCGTGACCACGATCACAGGTACGTCCGGGTGGGAGACCACCACCTTGCGCAGCAGCGACAGTCCATCCATCCTTGGCATCACCAGATCGGTGACCACCACGTCGGCGCCGTCGCGGTCGAGCGCCGCCAATGCTTCCTCGCCGTCCGATGCGACCTGCACCTCGTAACCCTCGCGCTGCAGCGTGGCCGCGAGGACCTTGCGGAGGCTCTGTTCATCGTCGACGACGAGAACCCGGTCGGCCATCTTCGACCTGGGGGCTATCACGGTGCATCGGACCGGTGCAAACAAATCGAAATCAACCGTGGGTGCGGGCCCTGGTTACATTCCGGGGAGCGGAGGATCGGTGAAGGTACTCGCGAGCCTCATCCTGACCCTGGCCCTGGCTGCGTGCACAGGCGACAGCCCCAACTGCGAGGTCTGCCCTGCCCTGGGAAACGCCTGCGTCCCGCCGGGCGCCTGCACCCCCGCGTCGTGCGAGCGTCCGATCGTGAGCAGCGCTCTACCGGGCAGTCAGGTGCAGCATCTGGGAACGTACAAAGTGGGCACGGAGCTGCCGTTCACCGTTCCGCCCGACGCGGGAAGCGTCACCATCGTGCAGCAGGCGAAGGTCGCCGGCCTGACGGTGACCTACCACAACCAGATCATCGACAACTCAGCGGTGCCGCTGACGATCACCTTCCCGGACGGGGGCGTCGCCTATGACGACAACGTCGACGCCGGAAATCCGTCCCCGGACGGGGGCGAGGATCCCTCCGGCCGCTATGCGTCGTACGGAGGCGGCACTCCCAACACCGCCGCGTTCACCATCCCGAACACCTCGGCTTCCCTTGCTGCCGGGGTTCCAGAAGGCACGTGGAAGTTCGTCGTCAACGACTACGCCAACGAATGCACGCTCCTCTCCGGGTGCAGCGACGGTGGCAGCGCGGACAGTATGTATGACGTCTCCGTCATCACCCGGACGCAGCCGCCAGGCAGCACCCTCGACGTCGCCTTCT
>VBKQ01000014.1 GCA_005879505.1 Deltaproteobacteria bacterium | reverse complement strand
GGCGAAGATTTCGGATCGACTCCGGAAGGGAATTCCGGCGGCCTTCCTGACGGCAACGGACGGTTTCTGAAGACGCGCACACCGCGCGAGCTCCCGCGCGGTGTGCGCGAAGGAAATGCGACGAAGGACCGGCTACTTCTTCTTCATGCTCGCGACGAACTCGTCCTGGGCCTTCTTCATCTCGGCCGGGCTCAGGTCCTTCACGTGCTGCGCCAGCACCCACTGGTTGCCCCAGCGGTCGTGCACCTCCGCCATGCGGTCGCCCCAGAACATGTCTGCCGGTGGCATGGCGGCTTTCAGGCCGGCCTCCTTCGCGCGCTGGAACGCGCGGTCCACTCCTTCCGTGTAGATCCACAGCCGCGCCTGCCGCGGTGTCTGGGGCATCTCCGGCATGGTGTCGTTGGCGAAGATGATCGAGTCGCCGATGCGCAATTCGGCGTGCCAGATCTTCTTGCCGCTCGGATCGGGCGCGCGGAACCGCTCTTCGGCGCCGAACGCTTTCTTCCAGGTTTCGATCGCTTCCGCGCAGCCGTCCACGGTCAGTGCCGGCGTCACGGTGTGCAGTCCTTCGGGAATCGCCTTGGGCATGTGTGCCACCTCCGCTGAGGCGGCGCATCCTACTCCAACGCGTCGGCGTTCAATCGGCTTCTTCCGGATAAGCGCGCAGCGACCGGGCGACCAGGCCCATTCCGGCCGCCAGCATGGTCAGCCCGAATCCGGCGGGCCGGTTCCAGCCCCGTTTCCCGCGCCTGATCAGAGCGAGGCGGTGCAATCAGCGTAGCGTGAGGATCGTCTCCAGACGCCAGCGCGCATCCGCCAGTTCTTCCGGCGTGAGCTCGCCATAGGTCCCGTATAGCCGCAGGACCTCGAACGAGCGCTTCACCAGCGCGGGCGACGGGCGCCAGGGATTTCGCTTGCGCGGCGCCGGCAGCATGGCGGTCAGCACCGCCGCTTCCTCCGGCAACAGGACCGCAGCCGATTTCCCGAACCAGACGCGCGCGGCCGCGTCGGCGCCGTAGATTCCGTCGCCCCATTCGACCACGTTCAGGTACAGCTCCAGGATCCGGTGCTTGCCGAGCCTTTCGAGCCTGCGGGCGAGGAACATCTCCCGGAGCTTGCGCCACAGAGTCCGCTCCTCGCCCAGCCAGAGGTTCTTCGCCAGCTGCTGAGTGATGGTGGAAGCGCCGCGCCCGAGACGGCCGTCTTCCAGCGCGGTGGTGAGCGCGATCCGGGTCTGCTTCTCGTCGATCCCGTCGTGGTCGAAGAAGCGCGCGTCCTCGCTGTTCACCACCGACCGGATCAACCAGATGGAGATGCGGTCGAGCGGCACCCAGTGCTGGTTGCGCCGGCCGGCGCCGCCCCGCTCGCGTGCCTCGTGCATTCGGGCCTCGATCAGCGCGGTCGTGGCCGGGTTCCCCCGGCGCAACGACTCGGCCGAGGGCAACGTCAGCCAGAACAGACCGGCCAGACATCCGAAGCAAACGAGGATGAAGGCCGCCCAGTGGGCGACCTGACGTGGGCGTACTTCGACGGCCATCACATCGAGTATAAACGCGACCCCTTGGCTGCCTCCTTTTCAATCCGGCGCCTGCTCGGCGTCCTGCGGGACAACCGCAATTTCCGCACACTGTACGCGGCGAACGCCGTCTCGCAGCTCGGCGACTGGTTCAACGTCGTCGCCCTCTTCTCGCTGCTGCTCGAGCTCACCGGAAAGGGAGAGGCCGTCGCCTATGCGCTGCTCACCCGTTTCGTCCCGATGTTCCTCGCCGGGCCCGCCGCGGGCGTCCTCGCGGACCGCATCTCGCGGCGCGCCATCATGGTGGCGAGCGACCTCGCGCGCGTGGCGCTCGTTCTCTGCCTGCTATTCATTCGCCGGCCTGACCAGGTCTGGATCGCTTACGCAGTGGTCACTGCGCATTCGGTGGTGAGTGCATTCTTCGAGCCCGCGCAGCAGGCGATGCTGCCGAATCTCGTCTCGGAAGCCGACTATCCGCTCGCCGCTACCTTGGAGAACTCGCTCTGGGCGGCGACACTGGCAGTGGGCTCCGCGATCGGCGGCGTGACGCTCGCGCTGGTCGGCCGCGACGTGGCCTTCCTCTGCGACGCAGCGAGCTTCCTCGTCTCCGCCGCCCTCATCTCGCGCCTGCCGCGGGGACATGCCAGGCGTGCCGACCGGCAGGCGATGGAGGTGCTGGAGGAAGCGCGAGTGCCCGGGTCCCAGATCGAGAACCTGCTCGGCCTTCGCGATCTGCGCGAAGGCGTCCGCTACGTCGCCTCGCACCGCCGGGTACGGGCCCTCCTCGCGGTCAAAGCCAGTTTCGGGCTGACGCTGGGCGGGGTGCTGGTCCTGCTCGCCTATTTTGGCGAGAAGGTGTTCGCGTACGGAAACGGCGCCGGCATCGCGGTGCTCTGGACCGCGCGCGGCGTTGGCAGCTTCGCGGGCCCATTCGCTGCGTTCCGCATCGCGGGCACCGACGACCAGGGCCTTCGGCGCGGAATCTCCGCGGCTTTTGCGCTCCTCGTGGTCTGTTACGTGGCCTTTGCCCTCAGCCCGGCGATCGGATACGCGGCGATCGCGCTCGCCCTGGCGAACGCGGGCGGCAGCATCCTCTGGACCAGCGGCTCGACCTTGCTGCAGCGCATGGTTCCGGATGCCGTCCGCGGCCGGGTTGCGGCGGCCGAGATCGGCGGCTTCATGCTCACGTTGTCGGCCAGCACGCTCGCCACCGGCTTGCTGCTCGATCGCGGCATTCCGGCGCGCGCGCTGATGGCGGCTTGCGGCCTGATCGCGCTCGTTCCCCTCGCGTACTGGGCTTTTGCGCAGAGGGCGTTTCAGGTGACAGGGCAGGCCGCAAGAGGGTAAAGAGACGCACCCCATGGCCGACACTCCCCAGGCTGGAGCGACCAGCTCGATCGAAGATCAGATCCGCCTGCGAGAGCAGAAGGCCGACCTCCTTCGGGAGAAGGGGGTCCAGCCGTATGGCAACGGCATCGTCGTCCCGCACACCACGGGGTTCGTGCGCATCCGCCACGCCGACGACGACGCAGCCCAGCTGGAAGAGGACCAGAGCGAGCCCTATGGCATCGCCGGACGGGTGGTGGCGTTGCGCACCATGGGCAAGGCGACCTTCCTCAGCCTTCGCGACCGCACCGGCGACCTGCAGGTCTTCGTCAAGAAGGACAAGGTCGGCGACCAGGCGTACGAGGTCCTCAAGCTCACCGATCTGGGAGACATCGTTTTCGCCCGTGGCCGCGCTATGCGCACGAAGACCGGCGAGCTCTCCATCGAGGCGACCGAGTACCGCCTGCTGACGAAGGCGCTGCGCCCGCTCCCGGAAAAGTGGCACGGTCTCACCGACCACGAGACTCGCTACCGGCAGCGCTACGTGGATCTGAGCGCGAGCTTGCAGGTGCGCGAGATCTTCCTCCGGCGCACGGAACTCATCGCCGGCATCCGCCGCTTCCTCGAGGACCTCGATTTCGTCGAAGTGGAGACCCCCGTCTTGCACAAGCCGGAGGAGGCGGGAGGAGCGGCCGCGCGTCCGTTCGCCACGCACCACAACGCTCTCGATCTCGATCTCAAGCTGCGCATCGCCCTCGAGCTGCACCTCAAGCGCCTGATCGTCGGCGGGCTCGAGCGCGTCTACGAGATCGGCCGCGTCTTCCGCAACGAAGGGATCGATCGCCGGCACAATCCCGAATTCACCATGCTGGAGTTCTACCAGGCGTACGCGACCTACGAAGATCTGACGGCGCTGACGGAGACCATGGTGTCGCGTCTCGCCACCGAGGTGACCGGGGCCGACGAGGTGACGTTCCAGGGAGTGAAGATCAAGTTTGCGCCCCCCTGGCCCCGCACCTCCATGCTCGGCGAGGTGGCGAAGCTGTACGGTGCGGCCGGGACGCAGCCGCAGCAGCTCGACGCGCTCGCCAGGCTCTCCGCCGGACAGTGGCTCGCGCCGGTCGAGGACCGCCAGATGCGGGAGAAATTTGCCAGGCTCGTGTCCAGCGGTGAAAAGATCGCTTGGGCGTTCGAAGCGTTGGTGGAACCGATGCTGCCGAAGGACCGGCCGATCTTCGTGGTGGACTTCCCGCTGGAGATCTCGCCGCTCGCCCGCAAGCGCGACTCCGAGCCGCGGCTCGTCGATCGCTTCGAGGCATTCGCCGGCGGCATGGAGATCGCGAACGCGTTCTCCGAGCTGAACGACCCGCGCGACCAGGAGGCTCGCTTCCGCGCGCAGGTGGAAGCGGCGGCGCGCGGCGACCAGGAGACGATGCCCTGGGACCGCGACTACATCCGCGCCCTCGAGCACGGCATGCCGCCGGCGGCCGGAGAGGGCGTCGGGATCGATCGGCTGGCGATGCTGTTCACCGATTCGCCGAGCATCCGGGACGTGGTCCTCTTCCCGCTGCTCAAGCCGGAGGAGAGCCATTGAAGCTCTACTGGCGCCCGAGCCCGCGCGCGGAGGGCCGCGGCGCGGTCGGGAGGAAGGCGGCGAGCCCTGCCATCGTCTGCGCCGCCGCGCTGGTGCTCTTCCTGCTCGGCGCGGGGCTCCAGTATTCCGTCGCGGTCTGGCTCGGCGCGTACACCACGCTCTCGCGCGACGCGGTCAATGGCATCTCTTTCGGCATGGAAGGGGTCTGGTTCCTGCTAGCGGGGTTCGCGCTCAGCTTTCTCGGCCGTGGCTACCGGCCACTCGAGAACCTGATCGCCTCCGCGATCTTCGGAGCCGTCATCTTCTTCGTGCTCCGCGCCCTCAAACCGCCGTCGTTCTCGTACGACCGGTTCTTCGCCAGCGCCGGCGAGCTGGTGGTCTGGTCGATCGCCGCCGCAGCGGCGTCGTGGCTCCTGGCGATGTGGGGCGCCTCGTTCGGAATGCTGATCGGCGCGAACGGGCACGTCGATCCGCGCCTCGGCTACGAGTGGGGCATCGCGCGCACGCACCTGAGGCTGAACCGGCGCAGCGCGCTCTTCCTGGCGCTGCTCGGCGTGCTGCCTCCCGGGCTCTTCTACGCGCTCGGAATCGCGGCCTCGTTGCGGGATCCGCATCAGCGCACGCTGTTGAATCCGCTGCACATCCTCTTCACGGTCGCGGTGGTGCTCGCCTCCCTCACGGCGATCGGCAGGTGGATCCAGCACCGCGCCCAGATCGCCAGACTCCAGCCAGGGCAGCGGCGCAAGCGGCCGGCCACGGTGGTGATGACGGGAATCTCGGTCGCGGGGGTGGCGGTGGGCGTCTGGGCGCTCACGGTGGTGCTGTCGGTCATGAGCGGCTTCGAGTCCGACTTGAAGCGCAAGATCCTCGGCACGAATTCCCATGCCTTGCTGCTCAAGTTCTCGTCGGACTTCTCCGAGTGGCGATCGGTGGTCCCCAAGGTCGCGGCCGTTCCCGGCGTCGCCGGGGTGTCGCCGTTCATCCTCAACGAGGTGATCCTTTCGCACGGCCAGACGGTCACGGGCGCGGAGCTGAAGGGGATCGATCCGGCGACCGCCGGTACCGTGAGCGAGCTGCCCCGCCAGGTCATCGCCGGCGAGCTGGAATGGCTGTCGAAGCCGCAGGACATTCCCGGCACCGATCGCGTCGTCGAGCCGCGCGGGGAAGCGGCGAAGCAGCTGGGCGGACCGGAGTACGAGCAGTATCTCGAAGACACGCTGAAGCGGCGCCAGGCCCATCCGGAAGAGTCGCAGAAGGTCGATCCCGAGGCGCTGCGCAACCTGCCCGGCATCTGCATCGGCAAGGAGATGTCGCACCAGCTCCGCGCCTGGGTAGGCGACGTGGTCAACGTGCTCACGCCGCTCGGCGAGATGACGCCGACCGGCCCGGTGCCGCGCAGCCGTCCCTTCCGGGTGGCCTGCATCCTCTACTCCGGGATGTACGAGTACGACTCGAAGTTCGTCTACATCGGCATTCCCGAGGCGCAGCGATTCTTCAGGATGGGCGAGAACATCGTCGGCCTCGAGCTGAAGTTCGTGGACGTCGACGCCGCGCGGGCGCTCGGGCGCAGGGTGGTGGCTGCGCTGGGGGGCTTTCCCTACCGGACGAAGGATTGGGCGGAGCTGAACCGCAATCTCTTCTCCGCGCTCAAGCTGGAGAAGCTGGCGATGGCGATCATCCTCACCTTCATCGTGCTGGTGGCGTGCTTCAACATCCTCAGCACGCTGATCATGCTGGTGCTGGAGAAGACGAAGGAGATCTCCATCCTCAAGTCGATGGGCGCGCGCGACGCGAGCGTGATGAAGATCTTCGTGGTCGAAGGACTGACCATCGGCGCCATCGGCACCGCGATGGGCCTCTTGCTCGGCCTCGCTTCCTGCTCGTTCATCGAGAAATTCGGGCTGCAGCTCGATCCCGACGTCTATTACATCTCGAACCTACCGGTGAACGTCGACGGCGCGCAGTTCGTGATGGTGGCGGCGATCTCGCTCGCCCTCAGCTACCTGGCGACGCTCTATCCCGCCACCAAGGCGAGCCGCCTCTCGCCGGTGGACGGGCTGCGGGAGGAATGAGTTGGCTCCTCTCGTCGAAGCGCGCGAAGTGCACAAGTCCTACTGGCTCGGCGAGAAGGAAATCCACGTGCTGCGCGGCGCCAGTTTCTCGCTCGGCGGCGGCGAGATGGCATCGCTGGTCGGTCCGAGCGGGGTGGGGAAGAGCACCTTCCTGCACGTGATCGGTACGCTCGATCCGCCCACGCGCGGGTCGGTGCTGTTCGACGACCGCGACGCGTTCGCGATGACCGAGGAGGAGCTTGCCGCCTTCCGCAACCGCAGCATCGGGTTCGTCTTCCAGTTCCACTACCTGCTGCCGGAGTTCACCGCCCTGGAGAACACCTCGATGCCGGGGCTGATCAACCGCTTGCCGCGAGAGCAAGCGGAGGCGCAAGCGAAGGAGATGCTGGAGATCGTAGGGCTCGAGCATCGGCTCGATCACAAGCCCGGCGAGCTGTCGGGCGGCGAGCAGCAACGGGTGGCGCTGGCGCGTGCCCTGATGCTGAAGCCACGGCTCCTGCTCGCCGACGAGCCGACCGGCAACCTCGACGAAGCGACGGGAGAGGGCATCCATCAGCTGCTGGTCGAGCTGAATCAGCGGCTGGGGATCGCCGCCATCGTGGTGACGCACAACCCGCGGCTGGCTGAACGGATGCCGCGCCGGCTGCGGCTCGCTGAAGGGCTCGTGATCGAAGCCTGAGCGTCCAACTGGGCCCTTGCGGAGGATGCCCGATCGGCTTTCCGTTCGCATCTTCGCCCTGGGAGAGGAAGAACGCAGGAGGCTTCTCGATGCGGAACAAGATTTGGGTGGCGGGCATCGCGCTTTCTTTTGGCTGCGCGATGTTCGGGGGCGGCCAGGAGAGCAAGAAATCCGAGACGCGCACGCAGCAGGATCAGGCACAGCAGTCCCTGCAGCGCGCAGCGGACGCCCAGAAGAAGGCGGCGGACGAGCAGTCGAAGGTGGAGCAGGCGCGGCAGGTGGTGACCCAGAAGCAGAAGGAGCTGGCGGACGCACAGGCGAAGCTGCGCGGCCAGACCGCGAAGGCGGAGCAGGCCCAGCGCGACGCCCAGGAAGCGACGCGGCTCGCGCATCAGGAGGCATCACAACAGCAGCAGCAGGCGCTCCAGACCCAGCGCTCCGAGAACCAGCAGACGAGCAGCCAGCACCAGCAGAACCAGGCCTGGACGCAGGAGCAGACCGCGAGCGGCACCGTCGTGCAGGCGGGCAGCGATCAGGTGCAGATCCGCACGCAGGACAAGGATCTGCTGCAGCTCCAGATCACCGATTCGACGGCGGTGACGCTGAACGGCCAGACGGCGTCGGCGGCGCAGCTGCCGCCAGGGTCCGACTTGCGCGCCAGCTATCAGATGGTCGACGGCCAGCCGAAGGCGCTGAAGATCGACGCTACTTCGAAGAGCTCGAGCTCGACGCAGGAGCCGCAGCAGCAGAAGTGACGTCCTGCAAGGAATCCCCGGGGACCGCGATCAGGTCGGCATGGCGGCTGGCGTACGCGTCTCGATCTGCGGCGCGGCGCCAAGGAGCAGCGCGAGGAGGATCATGCGTTGAAGACCAGCAGCTCCTCGACCCTCCCGCGGGACCCGGCTTTCGAGTTGATGAAGCGCGGCGCGTGAACCATGCGCTGCTCGAATCCGCGGTACAGATCGCGCACGCGCTCGGTGGCCGAGTTGGAGAGCAGGAAGCGGACGCCGCGGCGGTTCAGCGCGAGGCATGCGCGCGCCAGGCGCTTCTGGTCGTCCCAGGTGAACCCGTCGGCGGTGTAGCTCGCGAAGCTCGACGTGGCGGATACGGGGTCGTAGGGCGGATCCAGGTATACGAAGTCGCCGGGTGCGGCCTTGACCAGCGCCGCCTCGAAGGGCGCATGGAGGATCTCGACGCCCTTCAGCGCCTGGCTCGCAGCGAGCAGGGTGCAGGGGTCGTGGAAGCGCGGGTTCGTGTAGCGTCCGATGGGCACGTTGAAACGGCCGGCTCGATTCACGCGCCACAGGCCGTTGAAGCAGGTCTTGTTGAGATAGATGAAGCGCGCGGCGCGAGCTGACGGAGAGAGACGAAGCGGATCCAGCGCGCGGATGTTCTGGTAATGCGCCTTCTCGTAGACGTGCCGGCCGAGCGCGTCGAGCACGCCGTGGACGTCGTCGCGAACCTGGAGGTAGCAGTGCACCAGCTCGGCGTTGTTGTCGCTGAGGATCGCGCGGCGCGGAGCCACGGCGAAGAAGAGGGCGCCGCCGCCCACGAAGGGCTCGTGGTAGCGGCGCAGCCGGCGAGGGACGTGGCGCAGCAGCTCCGCGAGCAGCGTCGTTTTGCCGCCGACCCATTTGATGAAGGGGGCCGCTCTCGCGCGCTCCTCGGGCATGTCGGCGCGCAGGGAAGACTCGGAGCGGCGGAGCTGCAGGACGGGCATGCGGGTCTCGGTAGCACGCGAGATCTGATGCGTAAAAAAAGCTATCTCTCCGCTCGCAAAGTTGACAGCGGCATCGACGATCAGTGCCAGAACCCGAGCGACAGGACGGTGTTCCCGTATTGCCGCGCGCCGTCCGCTCCGAGCGAGACCCGCATCCTGTACTGGCTGCCCCAGAGCGAGAACGACCAGAAGCGCACGTCGAGGCCGAGGGTGAGGTGCAACCGTCCGGTCACGTCTTGGAAGCGCGGAGGCTCCCAGTACGAGCCGCCGCGGATCCGCAGCCACCCCGGGATCCATTCGTATTCGGCGCCCAGGCGCAATGAGATCGATCCGCGGCGACCCGATGGCTGCAACTGCTTCTGCAGGAAGGCCTCGAGGCCGGCGCCGTTCGACACCGGGCCGCTGACGATCAGGTCCGCCGCGAGAATCGTGCTCCTCTCGTCGCGGAATTCGTCGCTCACGCGCCGGTTCCAGGGCGTGGGACCGAGGCGCAGGGCGATTCCGGCGCCGGCGGTCCAAGGGAACTCCACGCGCTCCGGCAGGATGTATCCGACGCAATTGTTCGGGTCGCAGGCAGTCGGGTCGATCCTCGGCTTCATCGCCGGCCGGAAACTGACGCCGATGCGCAGGTTGCTGTCGCGCGGCTGCCACAGGCCGCCCGCTTCGATCGACCAATCGCCCGCGTTCACCAGTTCGACTCCGCTGCCGGGCAACCTGAGGTTGAAACCGCCCCCGACCAGGTTTGCTCCCGCGATCCACTCGCCGTCGGCGAACGATCGGGCGAGCGTGAGGCGCCAGATCGCGGCCGAAAGCGATGCTGCGGTTCCCCCGGGCACGGTGAAATCGCGCAGCTCGCCCGTGACCGAGACCGCGACTCCCCACGCGCCGAACATCCCCACCAGCCCGGCGTTCAGCGCGCCGGTGGTGCCGTTGAATCGGTCCTGCGGCGTTCCGTTGTTGTCGTAGTCGACGCCCAGCGCCGGCGTGTAGGCGTCGAGCAGGAAGTCCCAGTAGAACCAGCCGGAGGCAGTCGACGGCCGCGAGGCGGCGGCGGCCGGATTGGCGAGCAGGCCGAGGGCGCCTTCGGCAGTAGCGAGGGAGACGCCGCCCATGCCGATGACGCGATAGTCGGCGACCGCGGCGCCACGGTACGCGTCGATGACGTAGTTGCGATCGGTGATCGGCGCGGCCGCACGGGCGAGCCGTGGAGCGGCGAGGACCAGCAGGAGAAGGCCGCCAATGGCGCGGAGGATCAGAGGGGCGCAACGGCGGCGTGGCGGCAACTCTGTCCCTCTGCAAGGTCCGCCCTTTCAAGCGGATGCGATTCGCTGGAATGCGATGGGGATCTTCCAGGAGATGCGGTGGCACAGCCAGTTTTCGCACGTACGCTTGCGGTTTCTTGCTCCGACCGGCGCTGGAGCCGGCTGGTCGCGCTTGCTATCGTTCGGAACATGGGCGCGACTCGCTTGCAGACCCTTCTCGAGACTCCCAGCGTCGTCGTCTCGCGCTTCGATCATGGCGCCGGGCCGGTGCCCGCTGGGACGGCGGAGGAAGCCTGCGACCACTACTGCATCAATTTCGTCGATTCCGGCGAGTTCGGTCTGGGCGTGGGAAAACGGTTCTGGCGCCTCGGGCGCGGAGCCGCGTTCGCCTGGCATCCGGACACCGTCCAAAGATACGTCCACTTCGAAGACGTACCCGCGGATACCTGCATGACGATCCGCTTCCGCGACGGATTCGAGCGCGAGATCGAGCGCGAGGGCTGGCTCGCGGGAACTGGGCACGTACCCGTGTTCCATCCCAGCAACAGGCTTGCATTCCTCCGTCTGCAGCTCGATCGCATCCTGCAGCGCCGCAGCGTCGCGGCCCTCGATTCCTGGACGACGGAGTTGATCGAAGCGGCCGTCCGTCCGCAGCCGCCGCATCGCCTGTACGACGAGCTCCAGCTCCGCCGCCACGCTGCCCGCGTCGAGCTGGCGCGGGAGAGGATCCTGACGCATTCCGACGAGCCGCACACGCTCGCCTCGCTCGCGTCGTCCGTTGGGATGAGCGCGTTCCATTTCGCGCGCGTGTTCCGGTCGCTGATCGGAGCGCCGCCGCACCGGCTGCTGCGCGACGTCCGCCTCGACCGCGCCCGCTGCATGCTGCTCGACGGCCAGAGCGTGACCACCACCTGCTACGCCGTCGGCTTCGGAAACCTCAGCCACTTCATCCGCTCGTTCCGGCGCCGGTTCGGGACTGCGCCGTCGCTGCTGCGCAAGAAAACGCAAGCGGGCACCTCGTCCGGCGTCGCATAGAGCGGCGATGCGCAGCGCAATCGTCCTGTCGTCCTTGTGGGCCGCAGCGGCGGCGGCCGAGCCGCGCACGTTGGTGCGCGCGGCCCGCGTCCTCGACGTGCAGAAAGGAACCTGGTCGGCGGACCAGGGGATCGTCGTCTCCGGCGGCCGCATCGAGTCGGTCCTGCCGTTCGCGCAGGCGCGCTCCGGCGCTCCGGATGCCGCGATCATCGATCTGGGAGACCTCTCGGTGCTCCCCGGCTTCGCCGATTGCCACGCCCACCTGCTCGGGAACCTCAAAGAGCTCTCCGCAGTCGGCTCGCTGCGGATGTCGTCCGCACAGGGCGCCATCTGGGGCGTGCACAACCTCAAGGAGTGGTTGGACCGCGGGTTCACTACCGTCCGCGATGCCGGGGAAATCGACGCCGCCTACGGCCAGTTCGCGCTCCGGGAAGGCGTTGCAAAGGGCTTCATCCAGGGGCCGCGCATCCATGCCGCGGGAGGGTACGTCACGGTCACCGGCGGGCACGGGGACGCAAACGTGCTCGCCGCCGACCAGCGCCTCGACCGCTTCAACCTCGCCGATACTCCCGATGGCGTCGCGGCCGTAGTCCGGCGCGACCTGAAGTATGGCGCCGACTGGATCAAGCTGATGGGCACCGGCGGCATCCTCGATCCGTTCAGCGACTACACCAGGGAGGAGCTGAGCGACGAGCAGATCGCCCGGGCGGTCGAGGTCGCGCATCGTGCCGGACGGCGGGTGATGGTCCAC
>VBKQ01000319.1 GCA_005879505.1 Deltaproteobacteria bacterium | reverse complement strand
CTTCCTCAGCGCGCCGGAGGCGCTCCCGCGCGACACCGTGCTGCGCGCGCTGCCCATCCTCATCCTCGCCATCGCCGCCGTGCGCGGCATCGCCTATTTCGGTCAGTTCTACTGCATGGGCATGCTGGGCCAGCGCGTGGTCGCCGACCTGCGGCTCGCGCTCCACCAGAAGCTGCTCGAGCTGCCTCCGTCCTTCTTTGCTCGCAGCGCTTCGGGGGATCTGCTGGCGCGCTTCGCCAGCGACGTCGCCGCCGTCGAGTTCGCGGTCACCTACGGGCTCGCCGCGTACCTGCGCGACGGCCTCCAGATCCTGGTCCTTCTCGGCGTGTCCATCGCGCTCGACTGGCGCCTCGCGCTGCTCGCCTTCGTCGCCGTGCCGCTGACGGTGGTGCCGATCGTCCGGTTCGCCAGGCGGCTGAAGAAGATCGCGACGCGCGGACAGGCGCAGATCGGAACGCTGTACACGCTGCTCCACGAAGCTCTGCAAGGCGTCCGCATCGTGCAGTCGTTCGGGATGGAGCGCTACGAGCGGGAGAAGTTCTCCGCGGAACAGGACCGGTTTCTCGCCACAATGCGGCGCAGCTTCTTCGTGCGCGCCATCTTCACACCCACGCTCGAGATCATGGCGGCGATCGGGATCGCGGCCACCGTCGTTTTCGCGGCGCGCGCGGTGGGCGCCGGCCAGCTTCAGCCGGATCGCGTGATCTCCTTTCTCGCCACCATCGTCCTGCTCTACACGCCCTTGAAGTCGCTCGGCGGCACCGGGCAGGGCGTGACGCAGGGTCTCGCCGGAGCACGCCGGCTCTGGGAGGTGCTCGACGAGCCCGTCGAGCCGCTGCCGGGACACGTGGAGCTGCCCGCGTTCACGCGCGAAGTCCGGTTCGAGCGGGTCTCGTTCCGATACCGCGCCGAGGGGCCGCCGGTGCTGCGGTCGCTCGATCTGACCCTGCGCCGGGGCGAAGTGATCGCGCTGGTGGGCCCCTCGGGCGGTGGGAAGACGACTTTGATGAACTTGCTGCCGCGCTTCGCTGACCCGACCGACGGACGCGTGACCCTGGACGGACGCGACATCCGCGAAGCCACGCTGCCCTCGCTCAGGGCCCAGATCGCTTTGGTGGCGCAGGAGACCTTCCTGTTCAACGACACCGTGCGCGGGAACATCGCCTACGGGCTGCGCGACGTCTCCCAGGAGCAGCTGGAGGCGGCGGCGAAAGCGGCGCGTGCGCACGATTTCATCCGCGAGCTGCCGCGCGGCTACGACACCGAGGTCGGCGAGCGCGGCGTCACGCTCTCGGGAGGGCAGCGCCAGCGGCTGGCGATCGCCCGCGCCCTGCTCAAGGACGCTCCGATCCTGTTGTTGGACGAGGCGACCAGCGCCCTCGACACCGAGAGCGAGCGCGAGGTGCAGCGCGCGCTCGACCGGCTGATGGAGCGACGCACCTGCCTGGTGATCGCGCACCGGCTCTCGACCATCCGCCATGCGACGAGAATCGCAGTGCTCGCGCAGGGCCGGATCGTCGAGTTGGGAACGCACGAGGAGCTGCTCGCCAGACGCGGCGAATACGCGCGGCTTTACGAGCTGCAGTTCGCGGCGCCAGCCGGTCTGCTGAAACCAGCATGACTCTTCAAATCAGCTGGATGGGTAGAGGGCCGCTGGGCGGCTTCCTGGTCGCTTCCGCGGTTGAGAAAAGGATGAGAGAGGAGTACAGCAGTCGCTCCATGGCGCGGTCGGTCCCCAGGAAGAAGGAGACGCTACTCGCGTATCTGGCGCGAGGCATCGCCATGGTGCACCTCGATGCCCGGCGCCCCGGCGTGGTGGTGCCGTCCCAATATGCGATGGACGCGCACCTGCGTCTGAACCTCAGCTATCGCTACGGGATCCCGGATCTCGAAGTCTCGGATCAGCGCATCCAGGCGACGCTTTCGTTCGGCGGCAGGCCGTTCCGCTGCATCCTTCCCTGGGGCTGCGTGTTCGGGATCACCAGCCACGGGACCGGCGACGGACAGGTCTGGCCCGAGGACCTGCCGGTGGAAGTGGTACACACGATGGCGGACCGGCAGAACGGGATGCACGCTCCGGCCGGCGGGGATCGCGCTTCCCGCAAGCCGCCCCTGTCCGCCGTCGCTGATGGTGGCATTCACGGAGAAGGCGACCTCAAGGAAGAGCCGCGGCGCGCCGAGCCGCCGGAGGGAGCGCCTCGCCGCCATCTGCGGCTCGTGCGTTAGAAGCCGGCCGCCACGATCTGCGAGCAGGGCGATCGAGCTTGCGCAGCTCGCATTCCAGCGTCTCGAACAGCCAGCCGCAGCCGTACCAGAACGGCGCATAGTCCAGGCGGACATAGCCTCGCACGTTGATCCCCTTGCGGTAGCGCCAGGGGACGTCGCCGATCACCCGGTTGAGCAGCGATGCGCTGCCGAACTCCGCGCCGTAGATGCCCGCCATGTAGGCGAGCGAGCGGGCCCAGCGGGGGACATCCCTGGCAGCCAGGCGGTCGTGCAGACGCTCGAGCAGGAGACCACCAGCGCCGTAGATGGGAAGCATCCACAGATACGAGTGGCCGCGAAGCCGCCGGTCGCGCAGCCAGAACGAGTCGGTCAAGCCCGTGAATCCGACCTCGAGCGCCCAGCCGAGTAATCCGTATGCGAGAAACCGGCGAACCACGGTTCAAGCATTGGGCGCGACACGACCCCGGGCAATCGGTCAGAGACGGGACGCCGCCGCTGCGTCACAGACGAGTACGCTGCGGCCCGACGCCTTGCGGACCCATTGGGCGGGACAGGCTACGAGGTCCTCCGACCCCTTCACCGTCCGCGCGACCACTTCGGCTTTCGCGGCGCCCGTAACTTGAAGGACCACCATCCGCGCCGTGACCACCAGGAATGGAAGGAGCGTGATTCGCGCGACCTTCGGTTCCACATGGCGGGGCGCGGCGACGTGCCTGACCAGCTCGTCGTCGCCGCGATCCGCGCTGCCCGGCTCGCCGGCGAACAGGGAGCAGATGTGCCCGTCTGGCCCGAGTCCGAGCAGGACCAGATCGAGACGGGGCGGCGACCCCAAAGTATCGCGCAAGTCCTGGGCGCACCTCCGCGCCTCGGCATCCAGGTCTGCCGCCTCTCCGCGCATCCGGTGGATGCCGCCCGCGGGGACGTACCGGAGCAGTCCTTCGAATGCCATCCGGTAGTTGGAGAGCTCGTGATCTGGAGGGACGGCGCGCTCGTCGCTGAAGAAGACCTGCGCCTGCGCCCAAGGCACGTTCGCCGCCCGCAATCTGTCGAAGAGAGGCGGTGCGCTCGAGCCCCCCGTCAGCGCCAGCGCCGTCCGGCCGCGCGCCGCCACCGCGCCGGCGACCGACTCGACGAACAGCTCCGCCGCCGCCGCCGCGACGTCGCCGACGACGGCGACTTCCATCACGTCCGCGTCGCCAGCAGCTTCGCCGCTGCCTGGACCGCTTGCGCGTACAGCTCGTCGCGGCCGGAGAGCAGCTTCAGCTCCAGGGCGAGCAGCCGGCCGGGCATCTCCGGCGGGAGCCGGACGCGGTGCGCGCAGAATCCGTCGTCGTCACCCTTCACCTGGGAAATCAGGACGTCCTTTTCGCGCACGAGCGTGAACGTCGCCGGCGGCGCCACGAACTCGAGCAGCTTGACGTGCCCGAGGCCGAGCCGCGCAGCGCGCGGAACGGGCGTCGAGGCCGAGGTCTTCTCCTCCTCGGCCTCGCCCTCGGCCCGGATCTCCACTTCGAGGCGCTTGATGCGGGACTGCATCCATCCGAGGAGGAGCAGGCCTTCGGCGCCGATGGCGCCTGCGCAGACGACGCGCGCCCGCCGGACGGTACCGCGGTGCTCGCGCAAGTCGCCGGAGTCGGTTACGATCCGATCCGCGGACTCGACGACCCGGAGGAGCAAGTCGCCCTGCGTACGGCCGCCCCAGACGACGACCATCGGGAGGTCCGCGCGCAAGAGGCCCATCATGGCGGACTCCAGATGGCGCACGGCCCGGCCGGTCGCGCTGAGGACGACGCGCTCCATCGTGATCGTGCCGCCGGACCGCACTACCGAGAGGCGGGCGGTGAGCGATTCCTGTTCGATCCCCTGGTCCGCGATCACTGCGACCAACCGGCAGGGATGCAGCGTTCCCGCCACCTCCAGCGCCTCGCGTGCCTTCTCGTACTGCGCCGCGCTGAAGAAGATGGCGACGAGGTTGAGCGTGGAGACCGTCTCCGGAGACCCTCCTCCGCGCTCTCGCGCCTGCCTCAGCAGGCCCTCGATCCGCGCCAGATCCACGGCTTTGTCGAACTGCACGGTGAGCTCGCCCGCGTGCGGTGTTGCGCCCGCCGAGATCGGCTCCCCGTAAGCGTCGCTCACAGTCTCCTCCATACCCTGCGATCCTGGGCGAGCAGCTCGTCGGCGGCCGCCGGCCCCCAGGTGCCGGCGGGATAGGGATAAGGCGGGGGGAACTCGGAGCTCTCCGTGACCTTGAGGATGTTTCCGACGATCCTCCACGCCGCTTCCACTTCGTCCTTGCGCGTGAACAGCGTCTGATCCCCCCGCATCGCGTCGAGCAGCAGCCGCTCGTATGCCTCCGGGCTCGCGGCGGCGAAGGTGGTGCCGTACCGGAAATCCATGCTGACGGTGCGGGGGCGGAAGCGTTCTCCCGGAACCTTGGCAGAGAAGCGAAGCGCGATGCCCTCTTCCGGCTGGACGCGGATGATGAGGACGTTCGGTTGCGTGGTGCCTTCGCCGAACAGCGGATGCGGCACCGGGCGGAAATGGATCGCGATCTCGGTGGCGCGCTTCGGCATCCGCTTTCCGGAGCGGATGTAGAAGGGCACGCCATCCCAGCGCCAGGAGCGGATGTTCAGCCGGATGGCCACGAAGGTGGGCGTGCGCGACCCTTTCGCGACCTCCTTCTCCTGCTGGTATCCGGGGACGTCCGCCCCCGCGACGCTGCCTGGCGCGTACTGGCCGAGCACGACGTTGCGCGCGACCTGCTCCGGCGTATCGAAGGTCTCGATCGCGCGCAGCACCTTGATCTTCTCGTCTCGGACGGAGTCGGCGTCGAAGGACACCGGCGGCTCCAGCGCCGAGAGGCAGACGAGCTGGAGCACGTGGTTCTGGAGCATGTCGCGCAGGATCCCGGCCTCTTCGTAGTAGCGGCCCCGGCCTTCGATCCCCAGCTCTTCGCCCGCAGTGATCTGCACCTGATCGACGTAGCGGCGGTTCCAGATCGGCTCGAAGATCGAGTTCGCGAAGCGGAAGACCAACAGGTTCTGGACCGTCTCCTTGCCTAGATAGTGGTCGATGCGGAAGACCTGGCGCTCGTCGCAGGTCTCCAGCACGAGCCGGTTGAGGGCGCGGGCGCTGGCCAGATCGCGTCCGAACGGCTTCTCGATCACCACCCGGGTGAACCGCGTGTCGAGGGGCGAGTTGATCATCCCGGCCGCTTTCAGCTGCTTGAGCAACGTCGGGAACGTGCTCGGCGGAGTGGCGAAATAGTAGAGGCGGTTGCCGCGCGTGGAGCGCACCTTGTCCAGCTCGTCGAGCTGCGCCCGGAGCCGGGCGAAGGTATCCGGGTCATCGAAAGATCCCGCGACGTACCTGATGCCCGCCGCGAAGTCCTGCCAGATCTCCGGGTCGACCGGCCGCGTGCGAGAGAAGCGGCCCACCGCCTCGCGCATCCCCTGCGCGAACTCCTCGTGGGAATAGGCGCTCTTCGAGACGCCGACGATGCCGAACGCCGCCGGCAGATGCGCGCCAACGGCCAGGTTGTAGAGGGCTGGCACCAGCTTGCGGTGGGCCAGGTCTCCGCTCGCGCCGAAGATGACGACCGCGCAGGGCTCGGGCGCGGAATCAGCGCGCAAGCCGGGCCGGAGCGGGTTGGGAATCTCGTCGTGCTCCGGCGCGTACGGCATGGATCACCCCTTCTTGACTGCGTGACCGCCGAATTCGTTACGCAGCGCGGCCTGGACCTTGGCGCTGAACGACTCCTCCTGCCGGGAGGCGATGCGCATCTGCAGCGCCAGGGTGATCACCGGGGCGGGGATGTTCTGGTCGATCGCGGCCTGGACGGTCCAGCGTCCCTCCCCGCTGTCCTCCACGTAGCCACGGATGCCGTCGAGTCCAGGATCCCGCTCCAGTGCGTCGTGCAGCAGGTCGAGCAGCCAGGAGCGCACCACGCTTCCGTGGCGCCAGATGCCGGCGATCTCCGCCAGATCGAGCTGGCCGAACGGCGAGGTCTTGAGGATCTCGAAGCCCTCCGCGTACGCGGTCATGAGACCGTACTCGATGCCGTTGTGCACCATCTTGACGAAGTGGCCGCTGCCTGCTGGCCCGGTATGCATCAGGCCGCCTTCCGGCGCGAGCGACTTCAGGGCCGGCTCGATGGCGGCGTACGCTTGCGGCGCGCCTCCCACCATCAGGCAATATCCGTTCTTCAACCCCCAGATTCCGCCGCTGGTGCCCGCGTCGCAGAAATGGATGCCGCGCTCGGCCAGCTCCTTGGCCCGGCGCTGCGAATCGCGGAAGTTGGAGTTGCCGCCGTCGACGATGATATCGCCCTTCTGCATGCGCGCCGCGAGCGAGGTGACCAGCTCCTCGGTGATCTTCCCCGCCGGTACCATCGTCCAGCAGACCCGCGGTGGCGCAAGCGCGGCGATCACCTCGTCGAGGGTGGTGGCCGGAGCTGCGCCCACCGCGGCCAACTCGGCCGCCCGGCGGGGGTCGACATCGTAGGCGACCACCTTGTGCCCGCCCTGCAACAGGCGCTGCACCATGTTGCCGCCCATCCGCCCCAGACCGAGCATCGCGAGCTGCATCGGAATCAACGCCCTGGGGACACCATCGGATGGTGTCCCCCGTCCGTGGAATGGTGTCCCCCGTTCGGTTCAGACACCATTAATGGTGTCCCCCGTTCGGTAGGAGCCCTACCGCCTCCCGCAGCGCCGCGACGACCTTCCCGGCATCGCCGTCCTCGACGTGGACGCGCAAGGCCCGCCGGCCGTGCGCCTGCAGGACCTCGAGGTCGCCCCGCGCTTGCGCCGCGAAGAGGGTCCCGAACGAGTAGGGTGTCCCCGGGATCGGCAGATCCTCGCCGCCGTCGCTGGTGATCTGGAGGAACAACCCGGTATTCGGGCCGCCCTTGTGAAGCTGACCGGTGGAGTGCAGGAAGCGCGGGCCGAAGCCCACGGTGCAAGCGAGCTTCGTCGAGTCGCGGATGGCGCCCTGCACCTCCTGGAAGCTCTGCCGGAGCTCGCCCTCCGGTGGGAGGTAAAGCTGCAGAGCGACGTAATGACCCGGCTCGGCGAGCGCCAGGTGCGCGGCGATCCACCCGGCAGGCGAGGCCGCGGCGGCGCTGCCGAGCGTCCCGGCGGCCTTGCGCAGCGCCTGCGCGTGGTCCGCGGACGCGAACAGGGCAAGGCCCTGCGAGCGCAGCACCGGCTCCTGCGGCGGCAGCGTGCCGCCGGAGAGCAACGACTTCGTCTTGTCCTTGCTCTCGGCCACGTTGGGCTCGTCGAACGGGTCGATCTCCAGCACCGCGCCCATCGCCGCGGTG
>VBKQ01000318.1 GCA_005879505.1 Deltaproteobacteria bacterium | reverse complement strand
CACGCCCTTCCCGCCCCGGTGGGTCAGGCGGTACTCCTCGATCACGGTGCGCTTGCCGTAGCCGTTCTCCGTCATCGTGAAGAGCGTCGCGCCGGGCTTGGCCAACTCGGCCCCGACCACCTTGTCGCCCGTCTCCAAGGTGATCCCTTTCACCCCGAAGGCCGCGCGTCCCATCGGTCGGACCTCCTTCTGATCGAAGCGGATCGCCATGCCCTGGGCGGTGCCGATGATCACGTCCTCATCGCCGTTCGCGTGCATCACCGAGACGAGCTCGTCGTCCTCCTCGATGGAGAGCGCCTTGAGCCCGCTCGGGCGCGGCCGCGCGAACGCCTGCAGCTTGGTGCGCTTGATCAGGCCGTTCTGCGTGACGAAGACGATGTAGGGCCCGGCCGCGACCTGGACCGCCTTGGCGGCGACGCGCGTCGCCTCCGTCTCCTCGACCTCCTCGCCCCTCGTCCCCGGCTCCTCCTTCGCTGCGGCCTCTTCCGCCGCCTCCGCGCCTTCCTCCTCGTCCTTCTTCACCGCGCGCAGCTCCTTCACCGGCAAGAGCGCCGCGATCTTCTCGTCCTGCGCCAGAGGGACGAGGTTGACGATCGCCTTTCCCCGCGCGGCGCGGCCGGCCTGGGGCAGCTCGTGCACCTTGAGCCAGAACACGCGTCCTTTGCTGGTGAAGATGAGCACGTAGTCATGCGTGCTCGCGACGAAGATCTGCTCGATGAAATCGTCGTCGGTGGTGCCCGCGCCGGCCTTCCCGCGGCCGCCCCGCCGTTGCGCCCGATAGAGCGACACCGGATTGCGCTTCACATAGCCCTGGTGGCTGATGGTCACCACCATGTCCTCTTCGGCGATCAGGTCCTCGTCGGAAAGCTCGCTCGCCTCTCCCTGGATCTCGGTACGGCGCGGATCGGCGAAGAGGTTCTTCACCTCGCGCAGCTCCTCCTTGATCACGTCCAGCAGCAGCTTCTCGGAGCTGAGGATCGCAGAGAGCCGGGTGATCAGGGCCTGCACCTCCGCCAGCTCGGAGATGATCTTCTCCTTCTCCAGCCCGGTCAGGCGCTGCAGCTGCATCTCGAGGATGGCCTTGGCCTGGATCTCGCTCAGCGAGTAGAAGCTCTGCAGCTTCTGCGAGGCCTCGTCGCGCGAGGCGCTCGCCTTGATCAGCGCGATGATCTCGTCGATGTGGTCGAGCGCGATCTTGTAGCCGAGCAGGATGTGCTCGCGCTCCTTCGCCTTGCGCAGATCGTATCGGGTGCGGCGCGTGACCACGTCGCGGCGGTGCGCGATGAACCGCTCCAGGATCGGCCTGAGCCCGAGCGTGCGCGGCTGGCCGCGGTCGATCGACAGCATGGTCGCGCCGAAGGAATCCTGGAACAGCGAGCTGTGCTGGTAGAGATTGTTGAGGACGACGCCGGCGATCGCGCCACGCTTGACCTCGACGACCGCGCGGATTCCCTCGCGCGAGGATTCGTCGCGCAAATCCGAGATGCCCTCGATCTTCTTGTCGTTGTGCATCTCGCCGATCAGCTGCAGGCCGCGCGCCTTGTTCACCTGGTACGGCACTTCGGTGACCACGATTCGCTCGCGCTCGGTCCGCTTGTCGGTCTCGATCTCCACCCGGGCGCGCATGCGCAGGATGCTGCGGCCCGTGTCGTAGAGGGCGCGGATGGGCGCGACCCCCAACAGGATTCCGCCGGTGGGAAAGTCGGGACCCTGGATGCCGCCCGGCAGCGTTCCCCCGAGCTTCGGATCGAGAAGCTGCCCGAGCGGCGCCTCCGGATGGTCGATCAGGTAGATGACGCTCTCGATGGTCTCGCCGAGATTGTGCGGCGGGATGTTCGTCGCCATCCCGACGGCGATGCCCGCGCTGCCGTTGACGAGAAGGTTGGGAAAGCGCGCAGGAAGGACCAGCGGCTCGGTGGTCGAGTCGTCGAAGTTCGGTCCGAAGTCGACGGTCTCCTTGTCGATGTCGGCCAGCATCATCTCGGCCAGCCGTGTCAGTCGCGCCTCGGTGTACCGGTACGCCGCCGCCGGATCGCCGTCGATGCTTCCGAAGTTGCCCTGCCCGTCGATCAGGGGCGCCCGCATGTTCCAGTCCTGCGCGAGACGCACCAAAGCGTCGTATACGGAGGCGTCGCCGTGCGGGTGGTACTTCTTCAACACCTCACCGACGGTTCCGGCGGACTTGCTGTACCGCTTGTTGTGCAGCATCCCCTGGTCGAACATCGCGTAGAGGATCCGGCGATGGACGGGCTTGAGGCCGTCGCGGACGTCGGGAAGCGCGCGCCCGACGATGACGGACATCGAGTAGTCGAGATACGCCTGACGCATCTCGTCTTCGATCGCGACGGGAACGAGCTGGGGACCGGTTGCTTCTGCCATTCTTCCGCCTCTGGAAAGGACGAGGTGTTTTACCCGTTTTGCAGGCTCCCGGCCATCGGAAACTCGGGCGGAAAAGCAGCCTGATTCCCGCTCGTTCCTCGACCAGGAGGGCCCCCGCCCGGCGCGCGACTTCAGGCGGATCGCTGCCCAGCTTGATGACCGGAGGCACCATGCGGAAAATCGGAATCTCGCTCCTCGCGGCGGCGGCGCTGGCGCTCCCGGCAGCCGCGAAGTCGTCGGCGAAAGCCGAGGTCACGTGCAACGACGGAACGACGGCGAAGGGGGGCCGCGGGGCCTGCTCGCGCCACGGCGGCGTGGCGAAGCCCGCGAAGAACAAGACGCGCGCGGAGCTCGACGAGGGCAAGAAGGAGACGGAGAAGAAGTCCGGCGGCATCCTCGACACGCTCTTCGGCCGCAAGAAAGACGAGGCGGCGCAGGGCCGGAGCTCGGACACGACGCCCCGCCGCTCTACGCGGGAGGCGAAGACGCCGAGGGCGCGCTGCAAGGACGGAACGATCTCCTACTCCGCGCAGCAGTCCGGCACCTGCTCGAGCCATGGCGGCGTCGATCAGTGGTTGAACAAGTAGGGACGATCCGTCCTGGAGATTGTCGAGGCCTAGAGATTGTCGAGGTGCCGGCGCGCTTCCCGTCCCACGTCGCCGCGCGGGTCAGCGTCCTCCGCGCTCTCGAAGAATTGTCGCGCGGCCGTCTTGTCGCCCTTGAGCTTGAGCGCGATCGCCTTGCCGAGGAGGGCGCCGGCGTGACGCCGGTCCATGGACAGCGCCTTGTCGAACTCGGCGACCGCCTTCTCCAGCTCTCCGTCCCCCAGGAGCTTGCGGCCTTGGGCGACGTGGTGATCGGCGTTGGATACGAACTCGACGTCGAGGATCGCCTTGCCGACCACGTGCGCAAGGACCACTCGCAGGGGGCCGAACCACCAGAAGGTCGCGACCTCGGCGGCGGCCACCGCGGCGATGGGCAGCTCGGCGATCTGTTTGCCGCGGAATTTGATGCGCACCCGCGTGTGCTGTCCCTTCGCCATCAGATCGCGGGCCTGCTGCGACACCTTGGCGAACGCATCGTCCAGGCCCTCCGTGACGTCGACGGCCATCCTCTCGGCGGCAGGCTTCGCCTTGTCGGCGAACTCGCGCACTTTCTTCGCCGCGCGGTCCGCAAGCTCGCTCCAGTCCCCGCCGGCGGCGGCCCGCGGGGGCTGCTCGCGCGGCTGCGCCGGACCGCGGG
>VBKQ01000317.1 GCA_005879505.1 Deltaproteobacteria bacterium | reverse complement strand
GCTGCGCTCGCCCGCGAGCAGGTTCGAGAGATGGAAGCAGGTCTCGCGGAAGACGAACGAGCGCCGTTCCGCGGCGCTCATGGCGCCGAAAGGCCGGAGCCCCTCGGCGAAGAAGCTCTCTTGCGGGAACCGGTCGCGCTCCGGATCGACCTCGAGGTGCCAGGGCAGCTCGTCGAACGCCCACGCATGGCGGAGCGCGGAATCGACCAGGGCTGCCACCCGGTTCATGCGCTCACCGCCGGCAGGGACACGGCCACGGTGGTGCCGCGGCCCGGCTCGCTTTCGACCCGGACGGTGCCGTTCTGCGCGGCGACGAGCTCTTGGACGATGGAGAGGCCGAGCCCCGTCCCCGAGCCCGGCGGCTTGGTGGTGAAGAAAGGATCGAAGATGCGGGAGAGGTTCTCCTTGGTGATGCCGCAGCCGTTGTCGATGACGGAGAGCTCCACGCGATCGCCGTTGCGGGAGGCGGCGATCCGCACCTCGCCGCGCTGCGGATCTACCGCCTGCAAGGCGTTGTGCACGATGTTCAGGATCACCTGGAACAGATCCTGCGGATTCGCGCGCACCACCTCGCCGTCGATCTCCTGGACGATGCGAACGCCCTTCGGCGTTTGCGGCGCCACCATCTTCACCGCCAGCGGGACCACCTCGGCGAGTTTCACCGCCGCGTTCACGTCGCCGCTCTGCTTGCGGCCGAAGAGCAGCAGCTGCCGCGTCACGGCCGTGAGCCGCTCGACGCTCTCGTCGATGTCCGCGAGCAGCGGCATGGCGGAGCCGACCGAGCTCATGTGCCTGCGGAGCAGGGCGAGATTTCCCCGCAGGAAATGGATGGGATTGTTCAACTCGTGAGCGACCCCGGCGATCATGCGTCCGAGGGCCACCATCTTCTCGCTCTGCACCAGCGAAGCTTCCGCCTTCTTCAGCTGCTCGAGCGCCTCGCGCAGCTTCTGCGCCTGCGTCCGCAGCCGCAGGTGCAGCTCGATGCGGGCGCGCAATTCCTGGAGGTCGAAAGGTTTGTGGACGTAATCGTCGGCGCCGGCCTCGAAGCCGGCCACCTTCGATTCCACCTCCTCGCGCGCCGACAGCAGGATCACCGGGACCCCGGCCGTCCGCGGCTCGCCCCTCACCTTGCGCGCGAGCGCGATGCCGTCGAGTCCCGGCATCATGATGTCCGAGACGATGAGGTCCGGTGGGGCCGCGTCGATCGCCTGCACCGCCTCCATGCTGTCCAGGTACGGAGCGACGCGGTACCAGCGGCCCAGCTCCTGCGTGAGGTAAGCGAGGAGCTCGGGGTTGTCCTCCACCACCGCGAGGCGTGCGCCGACGATGCCCGCGGGCTCGACCTCACCCGGCAGCGCCGGCTCGAGGCGCACCTTGGGCAACTCCGGCGCGCTCGAAGTCGCGGCAGCGGCCGCGATGCGCGGGATGGCCGAGAGATGGACGATGAAGGTCGACCCCCTGCCGGGTTCGCTCTCCACCACGATGCGGCCGCCGTGCAGCGTCACCAGCTGCTTCACGATGCTCAGCCCGATGCCGGTGCCCTGGAAACGGCGCGTCGACGAAGACTCGACCTGCACGAATCGGTCGAAGATCCGGTCGACGTCGTGAGGGGCGATCCCGATGCCCTGGTCGGCGACGCTGATCCAGATCCCTTCCCTGTCGCTGCCCACCGCGACCTTCACGGTGCCCCCCTGCCGGGAGAACTTGCAGGCATTCGAGATCAAGTTGAGCACGATGCGGTCGAGGTGCCGCTCGTCCCCGTTCCAGGTAAATGGCCCTCCCGCCCTGACCTCCAGCTCGAGCCGCAGATCCAGCGACTCGGCATACGCCTGCGCCTCGTCGGCGATGCGTCCCAGCGAAGCCCCGACGTCGACGGGGACGCGATCGATGTGCGGCTCCCCGGACTCGAGCTTGGCGAGCAGCAGCAAGTCGTTGATCAACTGCAAGAGCCGCGTGGCGTTGCGGTGGATGGTCTCGACGAGCGTTCGTTGTCCCGTCTCCAGGTGGCCATGCGACTCGCGAGAGAGCGAGGAGGCCGGAGCAAGGATGAGCGTGAGCGGGGTGCGCAGCTCGTGGCTGACGTTGGCGAAGAACTCGCTCTTCAGCCGATCGAGCTCCCGCAGCCGCTCGTTCGCCTTCTCCAGGTCGATGCGCAGCTTGACCTCGCGCAGGAACAGGTTCGTGACCACCCGGTTGCCGATGCAGGTGATCAGGGCGGAGTCGACCAGCAGCATGAGGTTGGAGGCGAAATGCTTCGCGCCGAGCGGCTCGTGGCCGGCGATGGCGACGGCCAGATAGCCCACCGGGAGCAGGAACGCCGTGACGATCACCGCCACCAGCGGGGCGGGGAAGAGGATCGCGATGCCGAAGGAGATCAGGTAGTAGGGAAAGACGAAGTCGCTCTCGGTGCCGCCGGTGAGGAGGAGGTTGACCGCCTCGGTCACGTTGCAGATCAAGCCGGCGAGAAGCGCAAACGGTAGCCAAGGATGCCGGTCGAAGACGTGCCGCCGCAGGGTAATCAGGAGCAGCACGATCAGGCCGTCCGCCGCGGCTGCAGCGATCGCGCCTCGGGTCAGCTGCCCCGGGTAGTACGCGCCATCGTAAGCGAGGATGGTGAAGGGAATGATCACCATCGCCACCCAGCAGGAAGCGGTCGCGCGCGCCGAGAGCGTCCGGGTCAGCTCCGCGGCGACGCGAGGGTCCGGGCGCGGAGCCACCGCAACGCGCGCTGCGGCGACTGCGCTGGTAAGCGCTTGGGCTTTCTTCCCCCATCCCATGATTCAGAAAAGAATATCGGTCCCTTGGGCGATGATCAATGATGGTGGTAGGATTCTAGCCGTGTCGGAACCCTCCTATCGCTTGCTCGTCGTCGACGACGAGCCGCTGGCCCTGAACCTGGCGAAGCGGGTGTTCGAGACGGAGTCGGACATCGCCCTGCATGCGGCTACATCCGCCGTGCGCGCGCTGGAAATGGCGATGATTCACGACATCGACCTGGTGATCACCGACCAGCGGATGCCCGAGATGACCGGCCTGCAGTTCCTCGCCCGCGTCCGCGAGGTGCGGCCGCGCGCGCTGCGGGTCCTGCTCACCGCGTTTCCCGATACCTCGGTCGCCCTCAAGGCCATCAACGAAGGCCTGCTCTATCGATTCATCCTCAAGCCTTGGGAGCCTGAGGACATGCGCGTCACCGTTCGCCGCGCGCTGGAGACCAAGCGCCTCGCCGACGAGCACGACCGCCTGGTGAACCAGCTGAAGACCAGCTACGAGGAGCTGATCCAGTCCGAGCGCATGGCGGCGCTCGGCCGGCTCTCGGCGGGCATCGGCCACGAGCTGAAGACTTCCGTCGACCCGCTGATCGCGCGCATCGCGACGCTGGAGGTGGAAGTCGGACGTGTGCTGGACGCCGGGCGCGCTGCGTCGCGCGCGATCCAGAAGGAGTTCGCTCCGGACGAGGTGGAGCGCCTGAAGGAGGCGACCCTGCGTGCCGCCCCGGACCTGGCGGGGTCCGTGGAGGAGTCCATCGCCGCCGTCCGCACCGCGGGGGCGCAGCTCGAAGCGCTGGCACGCGGCGTCCAGAGC
>VBKQ01000316.1 GCA_005879505.1 Deltaproteobacteria bacterium | reverse complement strand
TGCTCGCGAGAAGTGATCGCGGCGGGCGGTGGCGGCCGCCGACGGTCGAGTCTCCCCCCCTCGCCCGCGCCGACCGCCGCCGCCGTTTTTCTTCCGGGACTCCCGAACTCCCCCCTCGGGGCCCCGTGAAAGGAGAAGGGCCGCCTGGTTCCCCCCAGGCGGCCCTTCGTGTCTTGCCTGACCTACGCCTTTGCGGCTTCCTTCTTGGCTTTCTTGACAGGCTTTTCGGCCTTTCTGGCCGCAGCCTTGATGGCCTTCTTCCGCGGCGGCGTCGCCGGCGCGTTCGCGTACTTCTTCTTGAAGCGGTCGATGCGTCCTTGCGTGTCGATCAGCTTCTGCTTTCCGGTGAAGAACGGATGGCAGTTGCTGCAGATGTCGAGATGCAGATCGCCGTGCGTCGACCGCGTCTCCCAGGTGGCTCCGCACGCGCAGTGCACCTTGGCGGTCGGGTAGGCGGGGTGGATGTTCTCGCGCATGTGTGCTTCTCTCTGACAAGCCCGCGGCATTGCTCGCGCGCCAGCGCGCGGGGTCCTCCGCCGGGACGTAAAAGGGTGCGAGTCAATAGCGGATCGATGGGGTAAAATCAACTTGTTGACTTCGACTTCCGTCCGGACGAGCGTACGTTTGCCGTGAAGCTGTCGATCGTCATTCCCGTCTACAACGAAGAGCGCCACCTGCTGGACGTCCTGCGGCGCGTCGCCGCGGTACCCATCGACAAGGAACTGGTGATCGTCAACGACGCCAGCCGCGACGGCACCCAGCACGTCCTGGAAGAGGTCGAGCGCGATCCGCGCAAGGTGCTCGCGAGCTCCCGCGGCCGCACCGACATCCGCATCTTCCACCAGCCAGTCAACCGCGGAAAGGGCGCCGCGCTGCACCGTGGCTTCGCCGAAGTGGATGGGGACGTCGTGGTGGTGCAGGATGCGGATCTCGAGTACGACCCGATGGAGCTGCCGGCCCTGGTCGAGCCGATCCGCGATGGCGAGGCGGACGTGGTGTACGGCTCGCGGTTCTTGCGCGGCCACGAGGGATTCCCCTTCTGGCACACCCTCGCCAACCGCCTGCTCACGTTCGCGAGCAACCTCGTCACCGGCTTCCGCCTGACCGACATGGAGACCTGCTACAAGGTCATGCGCGCGGACGTCGTCAAGGAGCTGCCGCTGCGCGAGGAGCGCTTCGGATTCGAGCCCGAGGTGACCGCGCTGCTTGCGCACCGCCATCGCCGCGAAGGCCTTCGGGTCGTCGAGCGGCCCATCTCCTACAAGCCGCGTTCGGTCGAGGAAGGAAAGAAGATCGGGCTGAAGGATGCGTTCCGGGCCGTCTACTGCATCCTGCGGTACGGGCTCATCGCGCCCCGCAACGTCGAACGCGTTCCGCAGCGAGCGTCCACGGAGCCGTGAGCGCCGGCCGCGTGACGGCGTCTTTGCCGCAGCCTGCGCCGTCGCCGCGGCCGCTTTCGTCGAGCATACCGCGGCTTTCCCGACGGGGGCTGGGACGCCTGGATGATCTGGAACCTGCGCGCGCGCTTCCTCGCGCGCACGGCCGACTTGCGCAGCGCATTCTCGCCAGCGATGGCGTTCCTGGCCCACCAGGACTACCCGTGGCTCCTTCCGGCAGCCGTTGCGCAGGCGTTCTCGATGTTCGGCGAATCGCGCATCGTGCCCGCGGCGATCGCTGCCCTCTTCGGCGCGCTGGCGATCGCGGTCGTCACGCTGAGGGTCGCGCGCGCACAGGGCGCGCGCTGGGGACTGCTCGGCGGACTGGCGGTCGTGACGCTCCCATGCTTCGCCACTTTCGCTTCCAACCAGCAGTCCGACGTACCGCTGGCGGTCTATTTCGCCATCGCGGCTGCCTTGATGACATCGGCGAAATCCCGGAGCGAGCTGGCTCTGGCGGGATTCTCCGCGGGGCTCGGCATGTGGACGAAGAACGAAGGCGCGCTGTACGCCGCTTGCCTGGGGATCGCCTGGATCTTCAGGACCTCCGCCGACCGGATCCTCACGGAGCTCTGGCCGGTGGCGGTGCTGGCGACCATGCCAACGCTAGCGAGAACCACAGCGCGTACATGACCTTGGTGTCGTAGAGCACGTCGTGCACCTGCGCCATCGTGAACCAGGCGGCGAGCGCGGCCAGCGCCCCGATAGCGAAGGGGCTCGCGCTGCGCAGGACCATGCGCGCCGCCGCGATCAGGAGCCAGAACAGCGCGAGCAGGCCGAGTGGACCGGTCTCCGCCAGCGTGGACAGCTCCAGGTTGTGCGCCCACGTCCGCATGAAGAAGTGAGGGTCGACGCGATCGTAATAGGTGCCGCACACCAGCGGATAGTTGGCGAACCCGATGCCGCGAAGTGGGTGGTCGCCGATGATCTCCAGGCTTCGCGACCAGATGAATACCCGATCCGCGTTCGCCCCCGCGGAAAAGGCGCTCCCGAGCCGCCCGCGTACGGCGGGATGCAACACCAGGAGTCCGACGATCGCGGCCAGCGCGAGCGCAAGCGGCCGGCGCCCGCTCCGGAGGATGATGACGGCTGCCGCGACGCCGAGCGCCAGATACGCCCCGCGATCGAAGGTCACGGCCACGGCGGCGAGACCGGCGATCGAGGAGGCGGCGACCAGGACGCGCCCAGGGCGGGAAAGGACGTCGGCGGCGAGCGTGCCGCCGAGCAGCGCGAGCACCAGCGTTGCATTGTGACCGAAGGTCAGCCGCGAGGTGAAGAAGCCCATCGCGCCGAACCGCCCTTCCACTCCGGGAGCTTCCACCAGAGCGGGCTGGGCGCGCAGGCCAAGGAGGTGGACGAGATCCACGCCCGTCCGATACTGCAAGAGCCCCACGAGCGCGGCGCCGAGGAGCCCGGCGGCCAGGCAGACCACGAGGCGCTGCGGCGTGCGATCGGGCGCGATGCGCAGGGCGTGTCCGACGATCATGAAACCGAGCACCGACCTCCAGAGCGTGGCGGCGGCGAGGCCCGGCGTGCCGTAGGGCGAAAGCGCGTCGGAGAGGACGGCCACGGCGATGAACGCCAGCGCCGGCAGGTCGAGCGGCGTGCGCAGCGGCCGCGGCGGCGAGAGCAGGACCCCGGCAGCGGCCACGGCGAGGGCGAGCTGCATTCCGGCGATGGAGATGGGAAGGAAGAATGCATGCCCGGCGAGCCCGGCGAGCGCCAGCGCCGCGGCGGTTTTGGGGCGATCCAAGGTTCGCTTACATACTACAGTGGCCGCCGATGCCGCTGCTGGACCGCCTTCTGCTCCGGGAGATCGCCATCCCGCTGGGCGTCGGTCTGCTCGCCATCCTCCAGCTCCTCGTCATCCTGCAGCTGCTGCAGCTCAACGAGGTGGTCTTCACCAGCGCCGTTACCGTCGAGGACCTTTTCCGCGTCGCGGCGGCGCTCGGCCCGCACTTTCTCGTCGTCGCCGTCCCGCTCGCGTTCATGCTCGGCGTGCAGCTGGGCCTGGGACGGCTGGCGGGAGATCAGGAGATCCTTGCGCTCAGCGCGGCGGGCACGCACCCGCTGCGGCTGTACCGCGTTCCCCTCGCCATCGGGGGCGCGCTGGCACTGCTCGTCGCGGCGCTCACGCATTGGGCCGAGCCCTGGGGCCTGCAGCAGCTCAACCGCGTGCTCAACGACGTGATCAAGCGGAACCTCAAGACCGGCCTCGAGCCAGGGATCTTCAACGACGGGCTTCCCCGCTTCATGATCTACGTGTCCAGCGAAGATCGGCCGGAGAACGGTCCGTACGCGACCTGGCATGGCGTCCTCATCGAGGACGACGTCGGCGACGGAGCGCCCCTGCTGGCGCTCGCGGAGATCGGGCGGATCGAGGATGCGGGAGGGGAAGCGCTCGCGCTGCGTCTCTCCCGCGGAGAGCTGCACCGGATGGAGGCGGGGGGCGAAACTGTGGCCCGGTTCCAGCAGGGACGGTTCCTGATCGGCGTGCAGGACTCGGTCGCCCACAAGAACAAGTTCGCCCGCAACGAGGCGGCGCTGAGCCGGCAGATGATCCGCGAGCGGCTCGTCGAGCTGGATCGCCGGGGCGACGTGCGCGAGTCGGCGAGATTGCGCGTCGAGCTGGTGCGCCGCTGGTCGATGCCCTTCGTCTGCCTCGCCTTTGCCATTCTCGGCGTCCCCCTGGCAGTTGCATCTCGTGGAGGCCGGGGCTCCGCGTATCTCATCACGCTGGGGGTGTTCGTCGGTTTCTACGCGCTCTCGCGCTTCGGCATCGCTCTTGCGGAGAACGGCCTGAACGCCTGGGTGGCCGGCCTGTTGCCCAACGCCGTGGTGTTCACGATGGGGGCCGCGCAGACCCGGCAACTCGCCCGCGCCGGAGTCGGCAAGCGGCCATGAGGGGCCTCCTGTGCGTGCTGCTGCTCGCCGGCTGCATGCGCGCCAAGCCGGAGCTGCCGATCCTGAACTATCACTCCGTCGGTGCCGCCGCCGATGACTACACGGTGCCGGTCGCTGCCTTCGAAGAGCAGCTCGACTGGCTGGCCTCGCATGGTTTCCACACCGTCTCGCTGCACGATCTTGCCGAGTGGCGGCAACGGCGCGCGCCGCTGCCGGACAAGGCGATCATCCTCACCTTCGACGACGGCAAGGCGGACGCGCTCGGGATCGTCCTCCCTGCGCTGCGGAAGCGCGGCATGCGCGCCAGCTTCTTCGTCATCACCAGCCTGGTCGGCCGCGCCGGCTACCTCACCTGGGATGGCGTGCGCGCGCTCGCGGACGCGGGCATGGAGATCGGCTCGCATACCGCGACCCACCCGCGCCTTCCCGATCTTTCCGACGAGCGAGTGCAAGACGAGCTGCGCGAGTCGCGGCTACGCCTGCAGGCCGAGCTGCACCGGCCCGTCGAGGCGCTGGCATATCCGTACAATTCGGTGCGCGCACGGATCCAAGAGGCGGCACGGGCCGCCGGCTACCGGGTAGCCGTCGCAGGGGTCGAGCACGGGAGCGCCGATCTGCTCTCGCTGCGCCGGACGCCGGTCAACGGACCGACGCGCTTCGAGCAATTTGCCGCGGAGCTGGCGCCCTCGCAGCGCTGATGCGCTCGGGCCGCATCAGCGGCTCATCGAATCGAGGAACTCCTTGTTCGTCTTCGTGCCGCGCATCTTCGCGAGCAAGAACTCCATCGAGTCGATGGTGTTCAAGGGATGGAGGAGCTGGCGCAAGATCCACACGCGGTTGAGCTGCTTGTCGTCCATCAACAGCTCCTCCTTGCGCGTTCCGGACCGGTTGATGTCGAGGCAGGGGAAGATGCGCTTCTCCATCAGCTTGCGGTCGAGGACGATCTCGCTGTTTCCCGTTCCCTTGAACTCCTCGAAGATCACCTCGTCCATGCGCGAGCCCGTGTCGACCAGCGCGGTCCCGATGATGGTCAGCGAGCCGCCCTCCTCGGCGTTGCGGGCGGCGCCGAAGAA
>VBKQ01000315.1 GCA_005879505.1 Deltaproteobacteria bacterium | reverse complement strand
GGGCAAGGGCTTCGACACCGCGGGACCCATCGGACCCTGGCTCGTCACCACCGATGAGATCACCGACCCGCAGAACCTCGACATGGCGCTCGATGTGAACGGCCAGCGCATGCAGACGGGCAACACGCGCACCATGATCTTCAGCGTGGCGAAGATCGTCTCGCACGTCAGCCAATACATGACGCTCCTCCCAGGCGACATCATCGCCACCGGCACGCCTCCGGGAGTGGGCCTGGGCATCAAGCCGACGCCGGTGTTCCTCAAGCCGGGCGACGTCATGACGCTGAGCATCCAGAACCTGGGCGTGCAAAAGCAGCGCGTCGTCGCGCACCAGGGCTGAGCGGTACCCTGCAACGTCCGCGCCGCGTGCCGCTGCGCTTCATCCAGCTTCAATGCGTGAACGACAAGTTCACCCTCGCCTGCGAGATAGGCGTGACGAACGAGCCCTGCGAGCCGGTGGCGAGCGGTCCGATGGCCTTGACAGTCAGATGTGCCGGGCCGACGTAGCTGATCGGAGGCGTCGCCGCGGAGGTTTCGTTCGTGATGGTGTGAAACAGCCAGTCCCCGCTCCCGTCGTCGGCGAGGAAGTAGATGTCATAGTAGGCGGTACCGGCTGCGGCGGACCACGAGATCCCGCCTTTCCGGGTCGGCCCGGTCCTCGCGCCAGCCTGGCCCGGCGCCTGAGACCCGCAACGAGCCCCGCGCGGCCACTGTTGCAATGGCGGCAGGTCACGAGAGCGCGCTGACCGCTGTACGCGACTATCTACCGGGCCCGCCGGCTTCTGTCCGGGCGGCAAAGGCGTCGAGAGTGCGCGCCGAATAGACGAGGGCTGCGCCCGCGTTCACGGTGATCGCCACACCCAGCGTCTCGATCAGTTCGTCGCGAGTAGCGCCGTGCCGCACGGCCGCGTCGACGTGAGTAACGATGCATCCATCGCAACGGGCGGTAACCGCGACGGCGAGCGAGATGAGCTCGCGCGTCTTGGGATCGAGCTTGCCGATCTTCGCCGCGCCGTCCGCGATCACACGATAACCGCGGACGATGTCCGGACCGGTTTGTCCGATTTGCTGAATCGTCGCGAACAATTCCTTTCGATACGCTTCCCAGTCCATCATCATGACGACACCTCCGGGTCTTCCTCGAGTCGACGGACAGTCAGGGGCTTCCGCCGAGTGCGAACGGCGTGCCATGGAACCATCCCAGCAAAGCGAAGTGCGCGCTGTCGAGCGGTCCGACAGTGTGTCGTCGAATTGGACGGGTCGCGGCGCTCGGCGAGTGATCGAGCGACCTCGCGCTTTTGGGGTCCCTCGTTTTTCGGGGGCGCCGCGGCCGTGAAGGCGCGCCGCTAGAGCTAAGCCGCGCGACGCGGTCTTCGACTGGCGCTAAACGGCAGACGCTGCGTTGCGCAGCTGATAATCGTGTCCTATCACCAGAGCGAGGTGAGCGCATGGAGCGGAAACAGGCGTCGGATTTCCATCCAGAGGTCTTGAGGCTCTTCGATCAATACGTTCACGGCTTGATCGATCGCCGAGGGTTTCTCGAGCGGGCGGCCCGGTTCGTCGCAGGCGGCGTGACGGCCTCCATGCTCCTGGATTCGTTGAACCCGCGTTTCGCCGAGGCGCAGCAGATTGCCCAGGATGATCGGCGGCTGGCGACGAGCCACGTGGAATACGACTCACCCAGGGGAACGGGAAGGGTGCGCGGCTACCTGGCGCTGCCGGTGAAGCGCTCGGGACGGCTGCCGGGCGTCCTGGTGGTGCATGAGAACCGCGGCCTCAATCCGCACATCGAGGACATCGCCAGGCGAATCGCCTTGGAGCAATACCTCGCGTTCGCTCCTGACGCGTTGACCCCACTCGGTGGTTATCCCGGCGACGAGGACAAGGCGCGCGAGCTCTTCGCAAAGCTGGACCAGGACAAGACCCGCGAGGACTTCGTGGCCGCAGTGGCATGGCTGAAGGCGCGTCCCGAATGCACCGGCAAGGTCGGCGTGGTGGGGTTTTGCTGGGGCGGCGGCGTCGCGAACATGTTGGCCACCCGCATCCCCGACCTCAGCGCTGCGGTGCCGTTCTATGGCCCCCAACCGCCGGCAGAGGACGTGGCCAAGATCAAGGCGCCGCTTCTCATCCACTACGCGGAGAACGACGAGCGCATCAACGCCGGCATCCCGGCGTTCGAGGCCGCCCTCAAGGCCAACCACGTGAGATACGAGATGTTCACCTATCCTGGCACGCAGCACGGCTTCAACAACGACACCACTCCGCGCTACGACAAGGCCGCGGCGACCCTCGCCTGGCAGCGCACCATGGAGTTCTTCAAGAAGAACCTGCGCGGCGAGGGCTAGGACAAAAACGGCGCAAGCGCCGTCATGAGCCGGGTCGAGGCCGGGGGAGCCCCGCCGGTGTCCGGTGCAGCAAAGGGAAAAGGAATCCCTGGCGGACTTCTCTCGCTCGGGGGAGTAGCGTCGGGTGCTGGCTGGTGCGTTCGTACTGAGTCGCGCCTTGGAGGGTCTGGACGATGAGTGACGTGCGGAGCAGGCAGGGTGGCGCCCGCGTGCGGTTGCCTCCACCGCTCGTCTTCGCAGCGGCGATCGCGACAGGCGTCTTCCTGCCGCCGCGCCTCGGCCTACCGCTAGCGGCGCGCCTTCTGCTTGGCGGAATCATCGTCATCGCTGGCTTTGCTGTGGGGATTTCCGCCGTCGGGCTGTTCCGCAAGACAGGTCAGGATCTCCGCCCCTGGATGCCGTCGCCGGAGTTGATCTTCCACGGCCTCTATCGTTTCTCGCGCAATCCCATGTACGTCAGCATGGTGGTGATCGCTTGCGGAATCGGTCTCGCCTGCGACCGCGCCGCGGTCATGCTCCTCGCGCTCGCCGCGCTCGTCGTCGTGCACTTCACCGCCGTGTTGCCCGAGGAGCGATATTTGCAGGAGCAGTTCGGCGAAACCTACTCGCAGTACAAGTCCCGCGTGCGCCGCTACCTATAGAACAGCTGAGTGCTCGACTCCTACCTCGCTGCGCCGCTCTGACCGCCACGGGCCTCGGCGAGCAACTGTTCCGCGGTGACGAAGTGCGGCTCGATGTCCACCGGCACGTCGGAGAGCTTGTCGAGCATCCGCTTCACCTCGGGGCGGGCGATCGCCAACTTCGCGATGAAGTCGGCGGCTTTCACCTTATCGCCGGTGGCCTGGATGGTCATGATCTCGGTAGTCAGGCTGGCGACTCCCTCCTTGACCTTGGCGGCGTCGACGCTGAACGTCCCGTCCGGCGCGACTTTGTAGGCGCCCTTGTCGAGCAGCCAGTTGATCTGCAGCGCCACGCCCTTGCCGTGCGCCTCCGTGAGGCCGAAGCGAATCGAGCGGAAGCCGCTGGCCAGGAACGTGGTGTACATCGCCTGCTCGAACGACTTGTCGAGCACGCCCTTGTCGATCAGCCGCTGCATGGCGAACAGCCCGCTGATGTCGGCCTTGGCCTCTTCCAGGGCGCTGTACGTATCTTGAAGCTTCTCGCGCACGGTGACTTTCTTGCCGCCCGCGGCCACCTCGTGCGGCCCCAGGCCGTGCATCAGCTCGTGCATCAAGATGTGGGTGAAGAAAGCGTCGAAGGAGACATTCTTCTGATCAGCGGGCGCCAGCGCGACGTTGGCGATCGGCTGCAGGACCTTTTGGAACTTCAGCTCCTGCACGTTCTTCAGCATGGTGCGCTTGCTGCCCATCTCCTTGAC
>VBKQ01000314.1 GCA_005879505.1 Deltaproteobacteria bacterium | reverse complement strand
GCCGCATCCGTGGTCCAGGCCGCGTCCAGCACGTCGACGCTGTCGCGGCCGAGCCGAAGCATCGCCGCGCCCTCGCCGGACCGGGCCTCCGCGACCAGGCCCCATTCCGGCTCGCCGACGCCGCGCGCTCGCGCCAGCTCGCGCAGGCGGCGCAGCTGGAAGCGCAGCGTCCATCCGTCGCGCGCCAGCGCAAACGTGCGGTCATCGCGCGAGGCGGCGAACAGGCCCGTCATCAGCGGCTCGTCCCCGGCGAGCGCCGGGCGGGTGCTGCCGGACAGGCGCGGAAGCTCGCTGGCGGCGACGGTGCATTCCCTGCTCTCCAGGACGCGGAAGCCGAGCCGCTCGTAATAGCGGAAGCCGATGTCGGAGAAGAGCACCGCTGCCTGCCCTCCGCGCGAGGCGTAGTCCTCCATCACGGCCCGCAGCATCGCCGCCGCATGGCCGCGGCGGCGCTGCTCCGGCGGCGTGAACACCGCTCCCACGCCGAGCACGCGCAGCGGTCGCGCGGCACAGGTGGCGCGCAGGTCGTACGCCTTCATGGCCGCAGTCAGGGTGCCGTTCACGAACCAGCCGAGGAGCCGGTAACGTTCCCTCGCTTCCGGCGCGTCGGCCAGACGGCGCTGGAACATCTGGAAGCGATCCTCGGACAGACCGCCGCCCCAGATCGGCTGGATGCCCCGGAAGTAGGCGGCCCGCTCCTCGCCCTTCAGGTCGCGCAACATCGGGCGGACGCTACCACGCGGGCGACTTCCCGTTCGGGTTCCCATTCGGTAGGGTGCGGACGTGGACGTCCCGCTGCCAACCCGGTTTTTCTCGCTGCGGGAGGCGAACGCCCTGCTCTCTACACTCCAGGAGGAGTTCGGGCGCGCGCGCGAGCTGCGCGACGAGCTGATGGGGGTGCAGCAGAAGTTGCAGGAGGCGGGCAGCGGCATCGAGGGTCCCGACGTCACCATCGATCCCGAGGCTTCCCTGCCGATCCAGCGGCTGCAGGCCCGGGCGGTGCGGATCATCGGGAAGCTGCGGGAGATCCTGCGCGAGGTGGCGGAGCTGGGAGTCGAAGTGAAGGCCGCCGACGGGCTCGTCGACTTCCGCAGCAAGCTGCATGGGCGGACGGTGCTGCTCTGCTGGAAGTACGGCGAGGAGCGCGTCGCGTTCTTCCACGAGCTGGACACCGGTTTCGCCGGACGGCGCCCGCTGCCCGACGACGGCGACTTCGTCGGCGATTTAATGCATTAGTCGCAGCCGCCGAAGGCGGCTCAGCGACTATTGCTTTCAGGCTGTACCGGTCATGAGACGTGCTCCGTCGGCTATCCTGCCTCCGCTACGAGGGCGAGTCCGCTCTCGGGCTCCCTCTGCACCGCAGGCTTGCGCCGGAGCCGATCGGCGAGAGCATCGGTCACCGACACGAGCACGAACACCACCACGACCAGCGTCGCAGCGCGGTCGTAGAACCCGAGCTGGACCGCGTTGTAGAGCGCGAGCCCGAGCCCGCCTCCGCCTGCGAGACCCACCACGGTAGAGACGCGCAGGTTGTTCTCCCAGCGGAGCAGGGTGTAGCTCGCGAGGGTCTCGCGCGCTTGCGGCCAGGCGGCCCAGACCAGCCGCTGGAGCGCGGGAGCGCCGATTGCGCGAAGCTCCTCGGGCGCTCCGGTGGGGACCTCCTCGAGGGTCTCGGCGTACAGCTTTCCCAGGACACCCGCGGTGTGCAGCCCGAGCGCGAGCACGCCCGCGAACGGTCCGAGGCCCACGGCGAGAATGCAGAGGAGCACCCAGACGAGCTCGGGGATCGAGCGCAGCACGGCGAGCGTCGCGCGGGCCACGCCGTAGGCCAGCGCCCGCAACCGCCGCAGACGCGCCTCCGGATCGAACATGATCGATGCCGTCGCCGGTACGGCCAGGATCGCGCCGAGGACGACGCCGAGGACCGTCCCGACGACCGAGATGGCCACGGTCTGCCAGAGCGGCGTCAGGATCGAGGCGAGGAACGGCGGGGACAAGTCCGGCGGGAAGAGCTGGGCTGCAAACCGCGCGACGTGCGGGAGGACATCCGGCGCCAGCAGGGACCCGAACCCGGCCTCCGCGAAGGCGACGACCGCCACGATGACCCAGAGGAAGCGGAATCCGCGCCGCATCGGGCGCAGCTCGAGCGGAGCCTGGAGGAGCCCGCTGCCGTGGACCGCGTTCCGCCGGAACCGGCCGCGCAAGGCGCGGCTGACCCCGTCCACGCAGAGGACCAGCACGACGAACGCGCCGAGCAGGGTCGTCACCTGTCCGTACTCGAAGAGGCGCATGGAGAGCGTGATCTCTGCGCCGATGCCTCCCGCTCCGACGAAGCCGAGCACCGCCGCTGACCGCACGCAGCATTCGAAGCTGTAGAGCGTATATGCGGCGACGGACCCGGCCGCCTGCGGCCAGATCGCCGCGACGAATACTTGCAGCGGCGAAGCCCCCGCCGCATGCAGCGCCACGACCGGCGCCTCGGGGACCGCCTCGAAGAGGTCGGCGTAGACGCGTCCGAGCACGCCTGCGTAGCTCACCGCCAACGCGAGCGTCCCGGGCAGCGGACCGAGGCCGAACGCGACCACGAAGAGCAGCGCCCAGACCAGGTCGGGAACCGCGCGCAAGAACCTTGCGATGCCCCGCGCCGCGAGGCTCAGCAGCGCGAGTGGTCCTCCCTCGCGGCCATCGACGAGCGGACCGCGCCTCCACAGGCTCGCGGTGGCGAGGACTCCCAGGCAGAGCCCGAGAATGACCGAGAGCGCCGTACCAGCGATGGAGATGGCGAGCGTACGGACCGTCGCGGCCGCCGCGACGCCGAGGAAGCCCGGCGAAAGATCCGGGGGAAAGAGGCCGCGAACGAACGCTCCGACGGCCCGCAGATTCGCGGGATCGAGGAGCGACGAAGGCGCCACCCCGGCCCCCACCCAGCAGAGGATGAACGCGGCGCCGACCGCGCCGCCGAGGGCCACGCGCTTCACCCGGCCCCCCCGTAAAGTTCCTCGAGGCGGACGGAGGTCACTTCGGACGCGGGAAGATCGAAGAGGACCTTGCCGCCGCGCAGCCCGACGATGCGCGGGAAACGTTCGAGCGCCAGCGCGACGTCGTGGAGCAGCGCGACCAACGTGCGCCCCTCGCAGATGCGCAACAACAGATCGGCGAGCTGGGCCGTGAGACCGGGATCGAGCGAGGCAAACGGCTCGTCGGCGAGCACGACCGGTGGATCCTGCACCAGCACGCGCGCCAATGCGACCCGCTGCTGCTGTCCTCCCGACAGCTCGTCGACGCGTGCGGCGGCGCGATCTGCAAGGCCGACGGTGGCGAGGGCGGAGAGCGCGGCGCCCACCTCGTCATCGGGCGGAGCGACCAGGGCGCGCACCGACCGCGCCAGGGACCAGCTCGCGATCCGCCCGCAGAGCGCGTTCTGTAGCGCCGTCAGCGGCGGCACCAGCGAGGGGTTCTGGAAGACGGTGCCGATTCCCCGGCGAAGACGGCGCAGGTCGCCTCCGCGCAGTCCGGAAGAATCCCGGCCGTCGATGCGCACGGTGCCGGCGCTCGGGCGCAGCGTCGCGTTCAGGATGCGCAAGAGGGTGGATTTGCCGGCGCCGGACGCG